>JAGXSO010000137.1 GCA_018333775.1 Truepera sp. | reverse complement strand
GCCTCGAGCCTCGCCGAGACCCGGATCCAGATGGGCGACCATATCACCAAGGGCTTAGGCGCGGGTGCCAACCCAGAGATCGGTGAAAAGGCCGCCATGGAGGATCGCGACCGCATCGCCGAGCAGCTACGCGGCTCAGATCTGGTCTTTATTACCGCCGGTATGGGCGGCGGCACCGGCACCGGCAGCGCGCCCATCGTGGCCGAGCTAGCCCGTGAACTGGGAGCGCTGACCATCGCGGTAGTCACTACGCCCTTCCAGTTCGAAGGCCCTAAGCGCGGACGCACCGCCGAAGAGGGGCTGCGCAAACTTGAAGACAAGGTCGATGCCCTGATCGTGGTTGAAAATCAGCGCCTCCTTTCGGCGTTAGACCGCAAGGTGAGGCTTAATGACGCCTTCCGGGTAGCCGATCGCGTGCTATATCACGGCGTCAAGGGGATCAGCGACGTGATTAACGTGCCGGGCCTGATCAATGTCGACTTTGCCGATGTCCGCACGCTGTTGGCTGGCGCCGGCACCGTCTTGATGGGGATCGGCTCCGGGCGCGGTGAGAAACTTGTTGAGGAGGCAGCCACTAGCGCTACCCACAGCCCGCTTCTAGCACGCGGTGTCGAGGGTGCCCACCAGCTGCTAATTAACATCACCGGCTCGCATGAGCTGACACTTTTTGATTCTCATGAGATCGTGGAAAAGATCAGCGAGGCCACCGAGGTCGAAGATGTCAACGTGCTGTTCGGGGTTACCTACGACGAGGATGCTGCCGATGAGGTGCGAGTGACGGTGATCGCCGCCGGCTTTAATCACGCGCCGCAGATGAAGGTGATTCGCCCTACCCAGCTGCGTGCGGTAGCAGGCGGGCGCACTTACGACCCCAGCAACTACGACATCCCGGCCTTCTTGCGCTATAATCCGGAAGAGAATTAGCACGCGGATCACTGTAACCTTGCCCCGGGCTTAGGTTAGCCCCAATGAAGCGTAACGTCATCTATCAGGGCAAGATCCTCACCCTCGTCACCCTCGATAACCGCTGGGAGGTGGTCGAGCACGCCGATGCAGTTTGCGTCCTGGCACTGCGCGGCGACGAGGTACTAGGAGTGCGGCAGCACCGCCCGGCCATCGGCCGCGAAACCTGGGAGCTGCCCGCCGGGCTGATCGATCCGGGCGAAACTCCGCTTGAAGCCGCGCGGCGCGAACTAGCCGAGGAGGCTCAGCTGAGCGGCACCATGACGCTGCTGAGCCAGGTGTACACCAGCCCCGGCTTTTGTCAAGAGAAGCTGTATCTATATGAGGCTAGCGAGCTCAGCGTGATACCCGGTCGCCTTGATGATGGCGAGGAGGTTGCCGTTGAGTGGCGTAGGTTGCGTGAGACTTGGCACGAGATCGCCCGCGGCGATCTGGCTACTAGCGCCCCGACGACTCTAGGATTGGCCATCGCGCTGGCACGGCGAGGGTGGCTGTGAACGTCTTGCGCAACCTCGAGGCGCTTAAGCTCCGGGACTGCATCCTCTGCATCGGCAACTTCGACGGGGTACACCTCGGCCACCAGCTGCTGCTCGCTCACATGCAGAGTGAGGCGCGCCAAGGTCATGCGAGCGCGGTAATCACCTTCGATCCGCCTGCTAAGGTGGTGTTCAGTGACGAGAAGTACCTCACCAGCCTGGAGGAGAAGCTGCTGCTGATCGCGCCGTTTCAACCGGCAGCGGTAGTAGCCATCCCGTTCGATCATGAGTATGCCCGGACCGATAAGGCGGTGTTCTTGGCCCAGTTAAGAGCCCTCTCGCCGCATACAGTGATTGTCGGCGAGGACTTTCGCTTTGGGCACCAGCGGGCCGGCGGCTTGGACGACCTCAGCCACATCACCCACAAGCTCGAGGTGTTCGGGATGAAGCGGCTGGACGGTGTCGCCGTCAAATCGTCGCACATCCGCCAGCTCCTGCAAGCAGGTCGCGTTGAAGAGGCCAAGCGCTTCCTGGGACACCCCTACCTCGCTATCGGCCCGGTCATCAAGGGAGACCAGCGGGGCCGACAGCTCGGCTTCCCTACTGCCAACGTTGCTCTGCCCCCGCCAAAGGCGCTGCCCCTTGGCGTCTTTGCAGTGTCGGTCGAGACTCCTCAAGGGCGTTTCGGCGGTATGGCTAATGTCGGCCCGCGCCCCAGCTTCCCTGCCGAGCCGCCCGCGCTCGAGGTTCATCTATTTGACTTTGAGGGCGACCTCTACGGACAGCAACTCACGGTCTGGTTCGAGGGTTTTATCCGCCAGCAGCAGCGCTTCTTTAGTTTGGATGAGTTAAAGAGCCGACTGGCTTACGATGCAGAGCAAGCTAAGGCGCTCTTGGCCCGGCGCTAGGCTATACTCGCCTCATGATCATCTACGGCCGCCAAGCAGTCATTGAAGCCCTCAAGGAGGGTCAGGCCAGACGCTTGCTGCTCGCCCACGGCCTGCAGCCCGGCACCGAGCGCGCGCTAGCGCGGCTAGCGCGTCAGCATCAGGTGCCCGTTGTCACTTTACCGCGCATCGAACTCGATCAGGCGGTTAAGACTACGCGCCATCAGGGGATCGCCGCCGAGCTGCCGGAGCTTGAGTTCGCTGAGCCGGACGCCCCCTTGGCGCTGGCCCGGCAGCGCGGTCAGAAGCCGTTCTTGGTGCTGTTAGACCAGATCACCGACCCGCATAACTACGGGGCTATCATCCGCAGCGCCGAGGTGCTGGGCGCGCACGGGGTAGTGACCGAAGAGCGCCGCAGCGCCGGGCTGTCGGCGGTAGTGGCCAAGGTCTCGGCGGGGGCTAGCAGCCACCTGCCGCTGGTGCAGGTCAAGAACCTGCCCCGCTACATGGATGAGATCAAGCGCCAGGGGATCTGGTGCTACGGCGCCTCGGGCGATGCTGTTAGCCGCCCGGAGGAGCTCGACTGGGATCGGCCAATAGCCCTGGTGATCGGCTCGGAAGGGATGGGGATGCGCCGCCTGGTGCGTGACAAGTGCGATGAGCTGGTCGCTATTCCCATGCGCGGCAAAATCCGTGCCCTTAACGCTTCGGTGGCCGCCGGCATCCTGCTCTACGCCGGGCTCAACGCCCGCGGAGCCTCCTCCGGCTAGACGAGTCTCAACTGCGTGCTCTATAATCGCGCTATGGGCGAGTCCGTCAAGCCGCTGGCTGTACTCGGCATTGCGGAGTATCTGCAACTCGAAGAGGCCGCCACCATCAAGCACGAATACGTGGCGGGGGTGATCTACGCGTTGGCTGGGGCAAGTCAGCGCCATAATCAGTTGGCGCTCAATCTAGTGATACAGCTTTGGCCCCGTGCTCAAGCAGCGGGGTGTCGCGTCTACGCCAGCGACATGAAGGTCAAGATCGGCGATGAGGCCGTCTACTACCCGGACGTAGTGGTGACGTGCAGCGCAGAGCCGCACCCCTTGTACCTCGAGCGCCCCTGCCTGATCGTCGAAGTGCTCTCGCCTAGCACCGAGGGCACCGATCGCCGGGAGAAACTCTTGAACTACCAGAAGTTGGCGAGCCTGCAAGCGTATCTCCTGGTCGATTCCGAGAGCCGCCGGGCCGAAGGCTACTACCGCAACCAGAACGGCTGGCTCTACCGGCTGGTGGAAGACGAGGGCGAGCTCCCCTTCGCTTGTCTTGATCTCAATCTCAAGCTGAGCCTGAGCGCTATCTACGGTGCCATCAGCGTTCCGGGCGAGGCGTCCTAGCAGCGCCTTAGGTGGTATCAGAGAGTACGGTGGGGGCCTGCTGAGGCGTCATGATCGAGGAAGAAGGTCTCGACAAAGCCCTCTGGGTGCCCCTTACTCCTTGCGCTTGTTGGCAATCAAGGGGATGAGCACCACCAGACCCAACACGATGATGGAAGCCGAAATGATAAAAAGGATCTCCAAAGCGTACATGCTGTTACTCCTTAGCGTTGCCCATTAGCAGGCTATCATGATACATCGATACATCGTGTGGGCTAAACAGGAGCCCCCAAGGTGTCAAGGGCGTTTTATTTTTGGTTCACCCGCACTTTTGGTGACGCAGGGATCATGTCCTGTACAGTACTTTCGCCCTGAGCAGTCGAGGGTCTAGCCGCACTTTTGGTGAAGCGGGCTGAGCTGTGCTGAAATGGGAACTCCTATGTTCCCAAGCAGCATCTTCCCCAATG
The DNA here is from genome assembly GCA_018333775.1 of Truepera sp. The sequence continues at coordinate 472 of JAGXSO010000137.1, read as the reverse complement.
AGCAGCTTCTCAGCTACCAAGCCCCCCAGCAGATCGGCTCTTGCTTTCCCCTCACGCTCTCCTCAAAGCAAAGTGAGCCGCCATGCCCGCTGTGCAGCACGCCCTCCAGAAGAGTCCACAGCCGCTACACCCGCTTGGTGGCAGACCTGCCCGTGGCTGGCTACCGGGTGATGCTGGAATTGCAGGTCAAGAAGTTCTTCAAGGCTTCGCCCGACCATTGTGACAAGTTCGGCTGCAAGAGGTGGATCTTTTGCGAGCGGCTGCCCGAGGTAGTCCAACCGTATGGCCGCCGCTCGATTCGCCTCGTTGAAGCGCTAAAGCACCTGGGTCTGCTGGTCAGCGCCGAGGTGAGCCGGAGCATCGCCGAGAGGTTCGGTATCTCCGCCAGCCCAGACAGTTTCCTCAGGACTGCGCGAGGATGTGATGCGCCAAGCGACGACATCGTGGTTCGTAAGGTCGGCATTGACGACTG
>JAGXSO010000136.1 GCA_018333775.1 Truepera sp. | reverse complement strand
CCCGCCCGGCCTCTGCCCATTCGCTTACCGTCAGCAGAGCGCTAGCGGCATGGTAACTGGCCAGGGGTTGATTGGCCTCGGCTGCAGCTAGCGCCCCGGTGCGCACATCGCCGGGCGGATCACCGCGATAGGCGGCAAACTCCCAGTACAAGGCACGATAAAGCGGGGAGTGGGTGATGCTCGGCTCTAGGCTAGCCGCCTCGTGTAAGCACAGCAGTCCGCTGCTCAAGCCATCGCTGCCATAAAGCGCGTAGATCGCCGCCAGGTGGATGGTAAGCTGCGCCTGCTCGAGCCGAGCCCGCGGACGCCTAAGGGCCCCTTCCAGTACCGCAAAGGCCGCTTCATAGCGCCCCTCGGCTAGGGCGCGGTGAGCCTCGGCCTGGGGCGACCGGCGGGAGATCATGGCTAGAGCATAACATTCCGTCCACAACTGCTGGCGACCGCTTTGGTGGTAGGTGGTGGTATCGTAGCGGGGTGGCGCTGGTTGGCCTTAGCGAAGCTATTGAAGACTTTCACCGGGCCCGCCGCAAGGCGGCCATCGCCGCACTGCTGGGGTTACTCACCCGGAGTGAGCAGCAGCTCTTCTCTTACGAGGAGGTACGCCGGAAGCTGCGCGCTACCACTGAGCGCGACCGCGGGCGGCAGGAGATACCGCTCGATAAAATTATCGGCAGCGTAGGGCGCTACCGCGACTTCTCGCGCGATTTTTTGCCGCTGTTTGATAATGATCTGCAACGTTGGGCCCAGGTGCGGATGGCCGTCGGTGGGTCGCGCGGCCTGCCACCGATTGAGGTCTACCAGATCGGTGAGGGTTACTTCGTCAAGGACGGTAACCACCGCGTCTCGGTGGCCCGGCAGTTAGGGGCCAAAACGATTGAGGCCTACGTCACCGAGGTCAAGACCAAAGTCCCGCTAAGCCCGCAGGATAGACCCGACGACTTAATCCTCAAGGCCGAATACGCCGACTTTTTGACCCGCACCCAGCTCGACGAGCTTAGGCCCCAGGCTAATCTCCGCCTCACCGCACCGGGTCAATATCCGGTCTTGCTCGAGCATATCGAAGTCCACCGCTACTTTATGGGCCTCGACTTTAAGCGCGACGTCTCTTATGACGAAGCGGTAGCCCACTGGTACGACACGGTCTTTGTGCCCATCGCCCGGCGGGTGCGGGAGCTAGGTCTGCTGCGCGACTTCGAGCGCACCGAGGCCGACTTCTATCTCTGGTTGGCCGAGCACCGGGCAGCGCTCGAGCGCTGGCTGGGCTGGCAGGTCTCAACCGAGACGGTGTTAAGCGACTTCGTTGAGCAGCTCACCGGCAAGATCGAGCGGGTTAGCTTGGACACGCTGACTATTAACGGCAACGTCGCACCGTCCGCAACCCCATCAGAGCCATCGCCACCAGCGCGGCACCTGTTTGGTGACATCATGGTGGCGATCAGCGGCAGCGACCTCGGCTGGACGGCGCTCGAGCTAGCCATCAAGGTTGCCCAGCGTGAGCAGGGTCGGCTTTACGGCTTTCACGCCGTGGCCAGCGAGGCTGATAAGACCAGTGAGGCAACCATCGCGTTGCAGGCCGAGTTTGTCCGGCGCTGTGAGGAGGCCGGGCTGCCCGGGACTTTGGCGCTAGAGGTCGGCAGCGTGGCCGAGGCGATTAGTCGCCGGAGCCGCTATACCGACCTGGTGACGCTAAGCCTCAGCTTTCCGCCACCCACGCAGCCGCTATTGCGCCTGGCTCATGGCCTGCGCAGCCTCATTAACAACGCACCCAAGCCGCTACTAATCGCCACCGGCAAGCCCAGCGACCCACATCACCTACTCTTGGCCTACAACGCCAGCCCCAAAGCCCAGGAGGCGCTCTTTGCCAGCGCCTACCTGGCCCGCTGCTGGCAGGCCGAGCTGCGCGTGTTAACCGTGATGGAAGAGCGCGGGGCAGCCGACACGTTGGCACAGGCCGAGCGTTATCTGACCGCACGCGGGGTTACTGCTCGTTATCTTCAAGCCGATGGGCCGGTAGTAGAGGCGCTGCTGCAGGAAGCGTCGGCGCACCCGACCGACCTGATCCTGATGGGCGGTTATGGCTCGCGCAGCCTGTGGCAGCTCGGTAGGCCCAGCGCGGTCGATGAGGTATTGCGGGCGCAGCTCTGCCCGGTGTTGGTCTGTCCGTAAATTTGACCGCCTATGTCGGCACCAGCATACCGAAGCCCGTGCTGGCGAGCTGGCACGTTCGTTTCGGGATGGCGCAGTGCTAGCGACACGACCTAGCCTCGCGCCGGGTTGAGCACGGTAAGCGTAAAGTAGGCGCTATAACCCTCATCGCGACTGATGAGGTCCAAGCCGGTCACCGCCGCGTGCGCGCCAATCAAAAAGTCCGCTAGCATCCGGCTCTTTGCGCCACCCTGCCGCTTGTAACGCCGGTAGGCTTGACCCGCCAGAAAAGATGCGGCCAACGGGATCGGATCGCGCCGGAATAGCGCCTCGGGCAGGAGCGCCTCGAGCTCTTCAAGAGAATCCAGCAGCGCTGCAACTTCTGCCAAGATGACGGGATTGACTACCAGCACCCCCTGTTCTGCACAACGCGAGAGCACTGCCTTGGAGCGCTCTCCGAACACCGTATCCGCGCCGATCACATCAAGCAACACGTTGGTGTCAACCAGCCACTGCCTCATTCGCGGAGCAGCTTCATCAGCTCGTCGGTAGAGCTCTCAAAGCGCTTTTGGCCGTAGAGTCTCTCCACCGCGGCTCGGCGGCCCCCGGCTTTCTTAATCAACAGCAGCGCGCCATCTTGAGCTACAAACTCAACTTCTGTCTCGGGTAAAAATCCGAACTGTTCACGCAGCACCTGGGGGATGGTGACCTGTCCCCGCTCGCTCACTTTCATAGCAACCTCCCTAGCGCAGATAGTAGGAATATAACTCTATACTGCGATGTTAGCACAAGGCCATCCTCCGGCTTCAGCGCAACAGGAACGTTCTAAAGCTCCCACGGCCATCAGTTGACCGTCTCGGCCTCGACCGCCACCGTGAAGCTGAAACCCTCCGCGCCGGGCTCGAGCCGCACCGTATCGCCTTCGCGGACCTCGCCGGCGATGATCTTCTTAGCCAGCGGTGTCTCGATGTACTGCGTCAGGGCACGCTTTAAGGGCCTGGCGCCGAAGGCCGGGTCGTAGCCGAGGCGCGCTAAGTGCTCCAGCGCAGCGCTTGACAGGCGCAGCGTGATGCGGCGGTCATTAAGGCGCTGTTGCAAGCGGGCGAGCTGGATCTCGGCGATGCGGGTTACCTGCTCGCGGTCCAGAGCGTGATAGACGATAATGTCGTCGATGCGGTTCAAGAACTCCGGCCTAAAACTCTGCTGCAACAGGGCAAAGACCGTGCGCTTGATGGCCTCGTAGTCAGCGCCGCTGCGGCTGGCCTCCAGGATCTGCGGACTGCCGATGTTGCTGGTCATAATCACCACGGTGTTGCGAAAGTCCACCGTGCGCCCGTGGCTATCGGTCAAGCGGCCGTCGTCAAGGAGCTGCAAGAGGGTGTTGAACACGTCCGGGTGCGCCTTTTCGATCTCATCGAAGAGCAGCACCGCATAGGGGCGGCGCCTGACCGCCTCAGTCAACTGCCCTCCCTCGTCGTAGCCGATATAGCCCGGCGGCGCCCCGATCAGCCGCGCCACGGTGTGCTTCTCCATGTACTCGGACATATCGAGGCGGATCATGGCCTCCTCCGAGTCGAAGAGCTGCTCGGCCAGCGCCTTGGCGGTCTCGGTCTTACCCACGCCGGTCGGTCCTAAAAAGATAAACGAGCCGATCGGCCGCCGGGGGTCGGCCAGCCCGGCCCGGCTGCGGCGGATGGCGTCCGCTACAGCCGTTAACGCCTCGTCCTGACCGACCACGCGCCGGTGCAGCTCGGCCTCGAGCCGCAGCAGCTTGTCGCGCTCGCTCTCGAGCAGGCGGGCGACCGGGATATTGGTCCAGCGGCTGATCACCTCGGCCACCTCGTTCTCACCGACCTCGAGCCGCACATACCTGGCGTGATCGAGCCGAGCGGATAGCTCGCGGATGGACTGCTCGAGCTTGGGTAACTGCCCATAGCGCAGCTCGGCGGCCTTGTTCAGGTCGTAATCGCGCTCGGCGGCCTCGATCTGGGTCTTGACCAAGTCGAGCTTGGCTTGCGCGCTGCGCAGTTCGTCGAGTACGGCCCGCTCGGCCTCCCACTCGGCACGGGCCTGGGTGATCCGGTCTTCCAGGCCGCGCAGCTCCTCCTCGAGGCGCAGCAGGCGGTTAGCCGACTCCGCGTCGTCCTCTTTTTTGAGCGCTTCCCGCTCGATCTCAAGCTGGAGTTTGCGGCGCCGTAGCGAGTCGATCTCCTCGGGCATGCTCTCAAGCTGCACCCGGATGCGGCTGGCCGCCTCATCGATTAAGTCGATCGCCTTATCGGGGAGCTTGCGGTCGGCCACATAGCGGTGCGACAGCGCCGCGGCGTCAATCAGGGCCGGATCGCTGATGCGCACCCCGTGGTGTACCTCGTACTTCTCCTTGATGCCGCGCAGGATCGAGATGGTCTCCTCGACCGTTGGCTCAGTTACCAAGATCGGCTGGAAGCGCCGCTCTAAGGCGGCATCTTTTTCGATCTGCCGGTACTCGTTTAAGGTGGTAGCGCCGATCATGCGCAGTTCGCCGCGCGCTAAAGGCGGCTTGAGCATATTTCCGGCATCGACCGCCCCTTCGGCCTTTCCTGCCCCAACGATGGTGTGCAGCTCGTCCATAAAGAGGATGACCGCCCCCTTGCTCTGCACCGTTTCGCTGATGACCGCCTTGAGGCGCTCCTCGAACTCGCCGCGATACTTGGCCCCAGCCAACAGGCTACCCATATCGAGCTGGATTAAGCGCTTACCCTGTAGCCCTTCGGGCACATCCTTATTGACGATCCGCTGGGCGATCCCTTCGGCGATGGCGGTCTTGCCGACCCCCGGCTCGCCGATTAGGACCGGGTTATTCTTGGTGCGGCGTAAGAGGATCTGCACGGCGCGGCGGATCTCCTCATCGCGGCCGATAACCGGATCGAGCTTACCGTCACGGGCCTGCTGGGTCAGATCGATGCCGTAACGCGCCAGCGCCTCAAAGGTGGTCTCGGCCGCCTTGGAGTCCACCGTCCTCCCCTGGCGGATCTCCTGCGCGGCGCGCTTGAGCGCCTCCGCCTCCGGCAGGGCGCTAAGCCCTTCGCCGCCGACAGTGCGGATGGCCACCAGCAGCGCATCCGCCGCCACGAAACTGTCGCCCCAGGCTTGTGCGACCTTCTCGGCTTCAGCAAAGACCCGGGCCAGTTCAGGCGCCATGTACTGCCCCTCGGCCCCGGAGACCTTGGGCAGCCTATTAAGCACCGCCTCGAGCGCGGCCTGGACCTGCTTAAGGCTCCCTCCGGCGCGCGTCAGCAAGGTGGCCGCCGGCCCGCTATCGTCAGCCAGCAGCGCCGCTGCTAGGTGCGCCGGCACCAGGGTCTGCTGGTGGCGCGTCCGGGCGATCTGCTGGGCGGTTGCTACCGCCTGCAAGGCGGTTTCGGTAAGGCGTTCGGTATTCATAGCGACTATTATTTAACTTGAGTCTGGCATTGTCAAGTTTATTTAGGCAATCAGCACTAGCGGATGCCGGGCGGCACCTGTGCTGGTGGCGGCTCCGGCAGGTTCTGCGGCATCGGCACGTCGTGCAGGCGTTTGACCATACCGTTTTCGTTGCAGCCCACATAGAACTGGCACCTTAAGCACTCCGACCAGACCCGCGGGTG
>JAGXSO010000135.1 GCA_018333775.1 Truepera sp. | reverse complement strand
GGGGGGGGGAGGGGGGGGTTGGTGCCGACCCCGCCGCCTCACGAAACGGCCCATAAAAGGCTGAAGCGTACTTGACGGCGTAAGACAGGATGCCGACCTCTGTGAACCCTTGCGCATCGAGCGCCTGCCGGATGGCTGCCACCCGCCCGTCCATCATGTCCGAGGGTGCCACCAGGTCGACACCGGCCTCGGCATGGACCAGCGCCATCGCCGCTAGGCCGGCCAGGCTGAGATCGTTGTCGATCACTACGCCGCGCGGCGTGGAGCGCAGCAGCCCGCAATGGCCGTGATCGGTATAGGCGCACAAACAGATATCGCTAATAATCACCAGGTCGTTGCCAAAGGCGGCCCGTGCGGCGCGGATGGCCTGCGCCACCGGGCTATTCTCAGCGGCGGCCGCCTCGCCACCGGGCGTCTTGAAGCCGTTGGGCACCACACCAAATAGCATGACCGAACGCACACCTAGGGCTAGGGCAAGCTCGAGCTGCCCCAGCAGCTTATCCACGCTGTAACGCGCCACGCCGGGCAGGGCGGCGATAGGCTGCACCTCGTGACTCCCCGGCACCACAAAGAACGGCACCAGCAACTGCTCGGGCCGGATCGCGGCCTCCGCCACTATGACGCGCAGAGCTGCCGTGTTCCGCAACCGGCGTGGACGCTTAACCATGAACACCCTCCAAGGCTGCTAACACTGCCGTCACCTCGGGCCGCGCCGCCTGTACGTACGGCCAGCCTAGCTCGCGGATCGCTGCGCCGGTGCTGGGGCCGATGGCTATGAGGGTGGCGCTGACGCCGACCTCCTCGGGTAGCGCTTCGACCGCCGAAGGGCTGGCCAGGATCACCGCCTGCACTTCGCTCGCCGCCCACGGCAGCAGCCGCGTGCGGTAGACGACTACCGGGCGCACCGCAAAGCCCATCTTCTCCAATAGTACCGGAAGCGTCGGCAGCGCCCGGTCGCCCCGCGGCAAGCCCACCGGCGCGGCAGCCAACGGACTCTCTAGGAACGCTTCAGCTAGCCCCTCGGCGGTAGCCGGTTGGCCGATGAGTTTGACTTCGCCGCCATAGCCTTCGATAACCTTGGCAGTCTTGGCACCAACCGCACCCAGGCGCGGCATCGCTCCGTGCAGCGGCAACGCCAGCGCCCGCCACGCCTCGACCCCGGCCGGGCTGGTAAAGAGCAGCCAGGGGCAGGCCAACAAGGCGGCCGCCCGCTCTCTCACTGCCGCGCTCAGCAGCGGTTCGGTGCGGATCAGCGGGCTCCGGACGACTTCGTAACCGCGCGCTGTGAGCGCCTGTTCAAGCCCCACCAACCGCCCCACCGACTGGGTCAGCACGACCTTCATCGCTCCACCAAGGCGTCATGCGCCAGGTAGGCGGCCCCTTCGGCAGTAGAGTGCCGCACCGCCACGCGCCGCCCTTCAAACCAGGCGAGCAGCTCAAGCTCGCCCTCCACGCGCTGCGCGTGCGCTCCCAGCGCCAGTTGACAGCCCGCCTGCATGGCTGCCATCAGACCGCGCTCGGCGGCGATGGCGGGATAGCCGCGCGCGTCGTGCAGCTCCGTTAGCAGCGCCGCTAACGCCTCATCTTCCCGGCGGATCTCGAGCGCTAACGCCCCTTGCGCCGGGGCCGGTATTAGCACCTCGGGCGCAAGCACCACCAGCGCCAGCTCCGGCGGCTCGAGCGCCAGGCGCTGCAAGCCTGCCGCAGCCAGCACGATGGCGTGATAGTGGCCGTCGCGCAGCTTCTGGATGCGGGTCAGCACGTTGCCGCGCAGCTCTTTAAGGACCAAATCGGGCCGCAGCACTCGCAGCTGCGCCTGGCGGCGGATTGCGCTGGTGCCCACCACGGCGCCGCGCTTGAGCGGCAGGGGGGAGTGCTCCTCGGCGAGATACTCGGGGCGGATTAGGAGCACCTCGCGCGGATCGGCCCGCTCCGGCACCGCTGCGACCTCCAGGCCGGGGGTCTGCTGGCTGGGGAGGTCTTTGTAGGAGTGTACCGCCAGATCGGCACGACCCTCTAAGAGCGCCTCCTGTACCGCTTTGGTAAAGAAGCCGCTCCCCGCCATGGCGGCAAAGGGTTGCTGCTCGCGGTCGCCCTGGGTCTCGATTAAGACCAGCGACACCTGCTCTCCCAGTTGCTCGAGCCGTGTCTTGACCCAGGTCGCCTGCTTGATGGCCAGCTCGCTCCCGCGCGTAGCCAACCGGATCACGTTAGCCCCGCTTCGCTTAGAAAGGTCTGGGCTGCTTCGAGGCCGTGCGCCCTGGCCAGCGCCCGCAAGCCTTTGATCGGGATGTGGGCGAACCGGTGCGCCAACCGCGCGGCGTCTTCCGGCGGGAGCGACTCGGCAATAGTGGCCAGATATTGGTCGCGCAGCTTTTTAATGGCGGGGCCAAGCTGCCGCTCGAGCCACTCCAGCAGCGCCTGCTCGAGCTCTTCATGCACCAGCTGCTCGGCCTGGGCCAGCCGGTCGGTTAAGGTCGCCCGCCGCCGCGCCCCAGCGGCTTGCAGGCTGTCGATATCGAGCACCCTCACGCCATGCCGCTCCGCTGCGCCCGGAGCCACGTTGCGCGGCACGCCCAGGTCGATTACGATTTTTAATCCCGGGAGCTTATCGAGCACCGCGCTGTCTACCAGGTGCCCGACCGGCGTCGCGCAGACCAACCCCTCCACGCGCGGCGGACTCTCCTGAAACGCTTGCAGCGCCAGACAGCCCCCACCGACCTCCGCCGCCAGACGCGCCGCCCGCTCCAAGCTCCGGTTGACGATAAGCAGCTTAACCGCCTCGGCCGCCAGCGCTCTAACCACCAGAGCCCCCACCTCGCCGGCACCCAGAATCGCCACCGTGGCCTGCGGCGGGAGGGCCGCCAGCAGCTCCGGCTTAGCCAAACTGAACAGCGAGGTGTGCAGCGGGGCCAGCGGCACCTCGCGCCTAATACGTTTGGCAATGCGCAGCGCCGTGTGAAAGGCAAAGGCCGTGAGCGGCCCCACCGCGTGGTCTCTTTGAGCCGCAGCAAACGCCTCGCGCACCTGGTTCATGATCTGGTCTTCACCGGGGTTAAGCGAATCGAGCGAGGCGGCGATGCGCGCCAGCTGCTCGATGGCCGCTTCACCCTGATAGGCGTAAGGTAGTGCCTTGACCCCCGGCAGCGTCAACCGGCGGCGCAGCTCAGTCAGCGATAACCCTTCAGGGAGGCTGGCGACCACGTCCCAGCGGTTGCAGGTACTAATGAGCACCGCATCCGGCAACCCCAGCGAGGCACGCCCAGGAAAGGCCGCCTGCCACCGCTCGAGGGCCGCCGCACCGCCTCGGCGGTGCGACACGCCGATAAGCACCAGGCGTTCCACAACCAATTATGATAGGCGGCAAGGTCTGGTAGAGGTGTCACGGAAGTGTCACCCCCAGGTAAACCATGTCGCCAGGACTCAAGTAGGTCAGTGAGGTTGCCATGCCGTCCAAGCCCATCACTCTGGCCCTAGACCTTCTGCATCAAGGGCAGGAGGAAGAGGCCCGGCGGGTGCTTTCAGGCTTTGAGCCCGGTTACCTCGAGGAGGAAGCCGAAAGCCTGGCCCTGCAGGGCTTTGTGGCCGCACGGCGGGGTGACCGTGACACCTACCGCACCCTGACCCTGGAGGCAGCCCGCCAGGCCCAGACTTCCCTCACCCTCTACCACTTGGGCCTGGCCCTGCCTCCCAGGAAGGGCCTCACCGCTTTGCAGGAAGCTCTGCACCTCTTCGGCGGACGGCCAGAGGCTACGGCCCGACTCCACCTGGCCCTTGCTGTGACCTTAGAGCGGCTGGGCCGCCAGGAGGCCCTGGCCCACGCTGCGCTAGCGCGGCTTCAAGCCCCTTCCCCCTGGACGCTGCTCCATCACCTGCGCCTGGAGCTTCTCTTCGGCAGGATGGTCCTGGAAGAGGTCGAACAGACGGCGGTCCGGCTGCTCCCCCATCCCACTAGGGGAGTGCGCTTACTGGCGGGGCACACCTTGGTGCTTTGCCACCTTCTGCAGGGTGAACAGGCCCAGGCCGGGGAGGTGTTGTTGGCGCTCCTCCCCAGTTGTGGCCCAGGAAGCTTTGCAAGTTTTCTGGTCGAGGGCGTGATGGCCCTGAAAGGGCGGCCCGAAATGCATCTTCTGCTGGAGAGTGCAGCGGCCTGGGCGAAAGACAGCGAAGACCATGGCCTGCTCTGCCTGGCAGAAGGCCTTTACCTTTTTCCTCAGGCCGCCGCCGAGCCCTTGCTAGAGGAAGCTGCCCTACTTCTAGCAGACCAGGATGAGCTGCAAGCCCTGCGGGCCCAGGCCCACCTGGCGGCCCTCCTGGGCCAGCCGCTGGCCGAACCCTACCAAACCCTGGCCGAGGAACTGCGACGTGAGGCCAGGCCGCTTTTTGTACCCTCCGGCCTGCTGGTGTCCCGGCCCTACCTGCAGGTTCTGGGGGAGGGGCGCTGGAAGAGTTTTCACGCGCTGCGCTTGCGGGGCCTGGAACTGCTGGTGCTCCTGTTGGCCCGGCCCCAAGGTTGGCCGGGAACTGCCCTGGCCCAGGCCCTCTACGGGGAGGCTAACCTCCCGGCCCTCAGGGTGGAGCTGCACCGGCTGCGGGCGGCAGGGCTGGAGGTGCGGGCCCGCCCCTACCGGCTGCTCACGCCTTTGGAAGCTGACTTCCTGGAGCTTAGGGAAGCCTTGGAAAGCGGCAACCTCCACCGCGCCGTGGAACTCTACCAAGGCCCCCTCCTGCCCCGGAGCCAGGCCCCCGGGGTCGAGGCCCTTCGCTTCGAGCTGGAGGAGGCCCTGAGGTCTGGGGTACTGCAGGCCAGAGACCCGGGCCTGCTTTATGGGCTGGCGCAGCGCCTGGAGGACGATCTGGAACTGTGGGAAGCCACGCTGGAAACCCTCTCGCCCCACGATGCCCGCTATCCAGCCACCCTGGCCCGAGTGCGGCGGCTCAGGGCCGAGTATCTGGATTAGAGTGGAGCCCGTGCTGGGTGCTGGGGGGCAGGTAGTCGGGGCTCTTGCAGGCGTAGGCGGGGCTTGGGGCTTGCTGGAGGCCCAAAGCCAGCAGCCCCAGTAGGAACAGGACCAGACCTTGCGCATACTTTAATAGTAGCCGGAAGAAGGTTACCTGGCGGGGCCAAAAGTTACCTTGAAGCTAAAAAAGATTACCGCAATAAGCGCCGGATTGGTAACCTAGCCCGTGCTAGGGTGAGCCTGTCCCGAAAGGAGGGATCCACATGATCGCAGTGCAAGAAGTCAAGGTCGGCAGCCGGACGCGGCAGGTTCAGGTGAGGCCCTTTGCGTGGAATCTCCATGCTCCAACCCATATGGAGTGGACCTTGGACGGGCGGCTCCTGGTGGTCGAGCGGACCACCGGCAAGGTTAAGG
>JAGXSO010000134.1 GCA_018333775.1 Truepera sp. | reverse complement strand
GCGACGAAGCAACCTCGACAACGCCGCTCCCCGCAAGTGCCCTTCCCGAGGCTTGCCCTGAGCCTGTCGAACGGGTCGCCACGGCGCCTGCGGCAGTTCCCCACGCTGCGCTCGGGACAGGCGCGATGACAAAGCGGGCCGATTAGTTGTATATTTGGTGTCACATCAGCGCTCGGTGTACACTGCTAGCTATGGGGCACCCACCAAGCCAAGGTCACTACACCGTTCAGATCGGGGTCAAGGGGCGCCTGATTCTGCCCGCTGCGGTGCGCCGGGCGCTCAGCCTCTCGCCGGGCGACCGGCTGCTGCTTACCGTAGAGCCGGACGGAGCGCTCAAGCTCAAAGCGGCCCGGCAGGTAGCCAGCGAGCTGCGCGGGCTCTTCGCCCAGCGCTCTCCTGAGCGCCTCTTAAGCGAGGAGCTGATCCAAGAGCGCCGTGAAGCGGCGCAGCGCGAATGAGCGCGGTGCTGGACGCTTCGGCCCTGTTGGCCTTGCTGCGCGACGAGCCGGGGGCTGAGCGGGTAGAGGCAGTCTTGGAGCGAGGCGCTCAGCTTAGCGCGGTTAACCTGGCCGAAGTCTTGAGCAAGCTGGCTGATCTGGGGGAGGATCCGCAGGAGGCCCAGGCCACGATGGTGGCTCGAGGGCTCCTTGGGGGCGCGGTAGTGGTGGTCCCCTTCACCGAAGAGGATGCTCTGGCCGTAGCGCGCCTCAGAGCCTATACCCAACCGCTCGGCCTCTCGCTGGCAGACCGGGCTTGCTTGGGCCTGGCCAAGCGGCTGGGATTAGTGGCGCTGACCGCCGACCAGGTGTGGGAGCGGCTAGCTGGCGAGGTGCAGGTAGAGGTTATTCGTTGAGAGCCCCATTGCTTGTCGTTGCGTTCATGAAATCGGGCGCAGCCGGAGGCAAGCCTTGGAGCGCGCCAGCGCGACGAAGCAACCCCGATGACAACCGTTTCCCGCAAGCGCCCTTCCCGAGGCTTGCCCTGAGCCTGTCGAACGGGTCGCCACGGCGCCTGCGGCAGTTCCCCACGCTGCGCTCGGGACAGGCGCGATGACAAAACGCTGTCGTTGCGTTCATGAAGTCGGGCGCAGCCGGAGGCAAGCCTTGGAGCGCGCCAGCGCGACGAAGCAACCTCGCAAACGCCGCTTCCCGCACGCCCACCTCCCACAAACCACAAACCACTAGCCGCTTCGTGGCGAGCACTTCGTCCCTCAGCAGTAGGGTGCGCTGGCGCACCGCTTTGGCAAGCCACACCCCCCTACAACCCCCCTTCCACCCCCACCCCGGCCCTCCCCCATAGGCAGGGGGAGGGTGTGGGAGGGGGGATTGCTCCCCGCACGCCCACTTCCCACAAACCACTTCCCACACACCACAACCCGCCTTTTATGAACTTTCTCACATCCGCCCCCAACCCGCCCAGTGTGAGATATTTGTAAGAAACTTGTAAGAGTTGCTGCCTATACTGACACTTGAAGCGGGCACCCCCCCTCCCCCCCAACCCCCTCCGGGCGCCCGCTGCACTTTTACCGAGCGTTCGGCTGTTATAAATCTATTATCCGAACGTTCAAAAGGGAGCAGTTATGCGTAAGTCCAAAGGCTTCACCCTGATCGAGCTGCTGATCGTGATTGCGATCATCGGCATCCTGGCGGCAGTGTTGATTCCCAACCTGCTAAACGCCCGCGCTCGTGCGTTCGACACCGCCGCTCAGACCTGCTTGAGGGAACTGGCGACGAGAGCAGAAGTTGTGCGTACTGATAGCCCATTCGAATACCCGCATGGGACTGCGGCTTTCGGCGCCACGACGCTTGCTGACATACCGGCGTGCGAAAACGTCACCGTGACATGGGATAGGCAGGCAGCCAACCATTTTGTGTACCGTGGTTTTCACACTAGCGGCCAAAGTGTATACCAAGTTGCGGCTGGCACCGGTGTTGTTCGTATCGCGGCTAGAGGCGGAGCTTTGCCAGCCGTACCGCCTGCACCATAAGCTTCAAAAAGAAGCAAAGGCTGTCCGGGGCAACCTGGACAGCCCTTTTATAGGGGCTCCCATGAGGTACTCAGCCAGCGGCTTTACCCTGATTGAGCTGCTGATCGTTATTGCCATTATCGGGATACTGGCAGCAGTTCTCATTCCCAATCTCTTGACTGCGCGCGCTAGGAGCTTCGACACGGCAACCCAAACTTGCCTGAAAGAGGTCTCGGCCAGGCAGCACGCTATCGCGGCCAGTTATCCTTTCGAATACGTAGACTTCGACCCGGCCACCATCAACGCCTGTGGCGGGGTGGTTTTTACTGTTCGTGAGGTCGAGCCGGATAGCTTCCGTTATGAAGCGCGGCACGAACTGGGTCGCAGCACCTACGGAGTTTCGATTGGCACCTCAGTTCAGTTAATAAGCACGCCCTGAATGAGCTTTGTTCTAACAGTGCAGTACGCGCCCGGTCCCCAGATCCCCCCAACCCCCCTTAACCCCCACCCCGGCCCTCCCCCATAGCCAGGGGGAGGGTGTGGGAGGGGGGATTGCTCCCCGCACGCCCACCTCCCACAAACCACTTCCCACTAGCCACTAGCCACATGCCACTAGCCGCTTCGTGGCGAGCACCTCGTCCCTCAGCGCAGGCTCCGCGAAGCACCCGGGCGAACTCTTTGCCGGAAAGGGCCGTCACACCACCAGCTCGAGCACTCGACCCGCTTGGGTAGGCTCGAGCTCGACTGACAGGCAGGCTTCGACGGCTTCGTAGAGGTTAGCCAGTAGCTCCTCGTAGGTATCTCCCTGCGTGGCGCAGCCGGGGATGGCCGGAACTTCGGCCCAGTAACCGCCTTCTTCGGCGTCGTGGATGATGACTGTGAGTTTCATGCTACTCCTTGGCGGCTACTTTCGACATACGCTCAAAATAACTATAGCACCCCCTACCGCTGATGGGTGACGTGGCGAGCACTTCGTCCCTCAGCAGTAGGGTGCGCTGGCGCACCGCTTTGGCAAGCCACACCCCCCTAACCCCCTTAACCCCCACCCCGGCCCTCCCCCATAGCCAGGGGGAGGGTGTGGGAGGGGGCTTTGCTCCCCGCACGCCCACCTCCCACAAACCACTTCCCACTAGCCACTAGCCACATGCCACTAGCCGCTTCGTGGCGAGCACTTCGTCCCTCAGCAGTAGGGTGCGCTGGCGCACCGCTTTGGCAAGCCACACCCCCCTAACCCCCTTAACCCCCACCCCGGCCCTCCCCCATAGGCAGGGGGAGGGTGTGGGAGGGGGTTTTGCTCCCCGCCGGGTCTGCTTGAGGTCTAACTATGGCCGCCGGTTGTGGTAAGCTCGTGTCGTGCATAGCCTCAAGGCAAAACTTCAGCAAGAGATAGAACAGCTTGGGGAAGCCGAGTTACGCGCGCTCCAGAGGTTCATTGCCGATCTTACACTGCCCGAAGCGAAACCCTTGCCGGAAGAAATAGCGATTTTGGATGATGTCGAGGCGTCCGCGCCTGACCATGTTGACTACGTGCCGTGGCAGCGCCGTACCGGATCCTCCTAAGCCGCCGAGCCGATAAGGTCCTGGGCGAACTTGCTCGCACCCAGCCGCAAGCCTGTACAGCCATTGAAGATGCCCTGGCAGCGATGGCTGAGGACTGGACGTTGGGCGATGTTAAAAAGCTGCGCGGTCGTCAAGGTTATCGGCGCAGGGTAAGAAACTACCGCCTACTCTTTCGTGTCGATACCGAACAGGGCGTGATCCTGATTGACGATATTGCTTTGCATCACCGTGGCTATTAGGCGCAGGCGGCTTCCATACTGCCTCCGCACGCCCACCTCCCACAAACCACTTCCCACTAGCCACTAGCCACATGCTACTAGCCGCTTCGTGGCAAGCACTTCGTCCCTCAGCGCAGGCTCCGCGAAGCACCCGGGCGAACTCTTTGCCGGAAAGGGCCGTCACACCACCAGCTCGAGCACTCGACCCGCTTGGGTAGGCTCGAGCTCGACTGACAGGCAGGCTTCGACGGCTTCGTAGAGGTTAGCCAGCAGCTCCTCGTAGGTATCTCCCTGGGTGGCGCAGCCGGGGATGGCCGGAACTTCGGCCCAGTAACCGCCTTCTTCGGCGTCGTGGATGATGACTGTGAGTTTCATGCTACTCCTTGGCGGCTACTTTCAACATACGCTCAACATAACTATAGCACCCCCTACCGCTGATGGGTGACGTGGCAAGCACTTCGTCCCTCAGCAGTAGGGTGCGCTGGCGCACCGCTTTGGCAAGCCACACCCCCCTACAACCCCCCTTAACCCCCACCCCGGCCCTCGCCCATATACAGGGTGTGGGAGGGGGCTTTGCTCCCCGCAAGTGCCCTTCCCGAGATCGCCACGGCGCTGCGCGCCTCGCGATGACATTCCCCTTGCCTTGTCGTTGCGTTCATGAAAGTGTGTCCGTAAGCAAGTTAGCGGCGGGAGGCATCAACCGGCAACAGCTCAGCTAGCTCCGGCGCGTCTTCCCACAGATGCTCCGCAAGGTCGTGGGTCTCCCACCAGCTCGCTTCCTGCTCACGGGTCATGGCGTCAAAGTCGGGTAGGTCTTGCTCGCGAGTAATGATGATCTTGTGCTTGATCTTGGTCATCAAAGGCGCCTGTTGTAGGCCCGGCGGTCGGCGGTATCCGCAGCGAAGGCGGTGACTGTATAAAACCCCTCCGGTATCAAGTCTAGCAGAACCCGAAGGTATCTGCCAGAGAGCGTTTGACCAACGATCTTGTAGCGCCGGTAACCGTAACGTCCTGCCCTGGCGCGGAGCTGGACGCGCCTGGGATCAGCTAGCACCTGGTTAACCTCTTCCGGCGCAACCCGATGCCGGGCAATATGGGCGATGTTGCGCTGGTCCCAAATAAGCTTCATTAACCTAAGGCTATCAGAGGAGCGCCCCCCCTTGTTTGTCGTTGCGTTCACGAAGTACCCCGAAGGGTGGAGCGTTAGCGACGAAGCAACCTCGCCATCGGCGTTTACTGCAAGTGCCCTTGGCGAGATCGCCTGACTGCGCGACCGCGATGAGGGCTGTTAGGGATGTTGGGAGAGGAGATGCTATACTGGCGCCATGGCTGCGAAGCAGACTGTGTTGAAGCAAAAGACTCCCCCCTCACAAACGCTAAATGCGGGAGAGTTTTACTTGCTGCTGGCGGCTAAAGCCCAAAAGCTACCCAAGACAAAGGTCCGCAAGTTGCCCAAAGACGGGGCCATCAACCACGACACCTACCTTGCCGGCCAGTAGTGAAGCAATACTTTGCCGATACCGGCTATTACATTGCTCTACTAAATCCGGGGGACGAACTGCACGAGCAAGCGGTAAGGCTGGTCAATGATCTGCAACCTTTCCACACTGTCACAACCGATCTGGTCTTGAACGAAACCCTAACTTACTTCTCCAGGCGCGGTTCCGAATTCCGGCGACTGGCCCACCTGCTGGTACAAAACGAGATCGAAAGCCCAGCCGTAGAGGTGGTATACACCGGTAGGTTGCATTTCCTGAAGGGCTTGGAACTGTACCGCAAACGCTCCGACCAACGACACAGTTTCACCGACTGTGTTTCGATTGTGGTAATGCAGGACAAAGGTCTCTCCAAGGCTTTGGCTTACGATCAACACTTTCTGGTTGAGGGATTGCAGCCCCTATTGAGGGGCAATTAGTAACCCCGTAGCTCCCTCCACATTAGGGTGGCAGGCCGGGGGGATTGGGTGGCTTAATCGTTAATGTCATTTTGAGCGCCTACCTTCATTCTAAGGAGCACCCCCCTTTGTCATTCTGAGCAGCACCCCCTTTGTCATTCTGAGCGTAGCGTAGCGAAGCGAAGAATCTCGCCAGCGAACAATCCCACCGTTGGCAGTTGACAAACCGAGACCCTTCGCGGAGCTTGCCCTGAGCGAAGTCGAAGGGCTCAGGGTGACACCATCAGCACCCTTTGTCATTCTGAGGAGCGTAGCGACGAAGAATCCCATGAAGCGAAGCAACCCTGATGACAACCGTCTCCCCGCTAGCGCCCATCCCGAGACTTGCCCTGAGCATGTCGAAGGGCTCCGGGCGACATCGTTACACGGTGACACCAGCAGCGCCCACCCGAGCACCGGTACAGCAGGCCGGCGTGGTACACTTGACTCATGCGGGTCAAAGTGACCGAGGAGGGTGTGCTGATTCCTAAGGTGTGGCTGGGGGATGCCACTGAGGTTGAGCTCGTGGTCGAAGCTGGCAAGGTTGTTCTTATCGCGCGCACCGATCCGATCTTCACCCTGGGCACCCAGCCGGTTACTACCGGGGTAGCCGATGCGTCCGAGAATCTGGATGAGTATTTGCAGTCGCCGTGATGGTTTTTGTCGATTCAGGTTACTGGCTTGCGCTCGAGAGCGCTGATGATCAGAATCATGCAGTAGCAGTTGCCCAGGGGCAAAAGCTCCTGGCGGATATGCCGCGGCTGGTAACGACATCTTACGTTTTTGATGAGGTGGTGACTTTTTTCAACCGCAGAAATCGTCACGCCAAGGCGGTAGAGCTTGGCAGCGTGCTTTTTGAAAGCTCGTTTGTAGAGCTAGTTCACGTCGATGCTGTTCTGTTGGATAGCGCCTGGAAGTATTTTGTGCACCATCCGGACAAGCGTTACTCACTTCGTGCTGCCTTAGCGCTTGCCGCAGGGGCACAGGCGTTCCTTGGTCAAAAAGGATGCGCACTCAGACGGAAGCCAAGGCGCTCTTGGCGGCGTGATGGAGTACCATACGCACCTGCTCCGTCGTGACGCCGGGAAACCACGCCACGAAATCATCTACCGAAGCCCCGTCCTCGAGATTTTCAAAGAGGGCGGCTACGGGCACGCGGGTGCCACGGAACACCCAGGCTCCGCTGACCGTGTGCGGGTGGCGTTCGACTGCCGGGCACGAAGACCAGTCGATCATGCTGTAAGTGTAGCACGCTGCTGTTCCCCTAATCTCCCCAATCCCCCTTAACCCCCACCCCTTCATTAACCTAATGCTAGCAGGCTCTGTACGAATGCGGCCAGATACAGTAACCCCGTAGGGTGCGCTTGCGCACCGCTTTGGCTCCACACCCCCCTAAATCCCCCCAACCCCCCTTGGTAAGGGGGGAGGCCGTAGGCCGGGGGGATTTTCGTTGCGATCACTTCGTCCCTCAGCGCAGGCTCCGCGCCCCCACCCCGGCCCTCCCCCATATGCCATATACAGGGGAAGGGTGTGGGAGGGGGTTTTGCTAGGGGCCGGGATCGCTCATGCTAAAGACCTGACCCCGACAACGCCGCTCCCTGCACGCCCACTTCCCACAAACCACTTTCCGAGTCCTATCGCCTCAAGCATCGGCGTGAGGCAGGGCTCACGACTGCCTAGCTCAGGAATGGAGGTGATTATGCCGCCCTAAACTACCCGCCAAAAGTGTCAACTTCTAAACCGCCCGATCTGTCCAAAAATAAAACGCCCTTGACATGGTGACCTCAAACTGTGCCGCGAAGACGATTCCTGCGAAGGCTGCGCCACTTTCCCAGCGCTTTGCCCCCTCAATCAGGAAATCGTCGTCTCGAGTGAACACTACCCGCCCCAGCTCCGCCGCCCGGTCGAGAATTTCCGGGTCGGGGGCGGCAGCCCTGCCGTCCTCCTGCACAGTCAGTACGTCCACACCCCTGGAGCGCAGCCCGGCCGTGATGGCTCTGGGCACATGCTCGTCCAGGTACAGCCCGACTGCCATCAACCCTGTTTCATGGCCCGCAAACGCTGCAAAAACGGCGCTTCGGGCAGCCGTCGGCGCAACTGGGCAATGCGCTTGGTGCGGCGAGCAATGTCGGCATCAAAGTAGGCGCGGTGGTCCCAGAAGTAGGCCATAGCGGAGTACACCTGCCCCAGTGTGAGATTGGGGTGCTGGTAGTGCAACTCTTCGGGACTGGCCCCGCTGGCGAGGTATTCAAAAGCCAGTTCCACCACCTTTAGCGTCGTGCCTGCGATATACGGAACCCCTGTCTCGTCCAGGACGATGTGCTCGTAACGGGTCTGGGTCAAGGCCATGGCTTAAGTATAACCAGGCAACGCCGGTGTATACCGTTCATGAGGAGGCACTGGCCTGGGCCAGGGCTGGCCGCAAAAAACCGCAGCCTACCGGCAAGACCCCGACCCCAGCGGAGGTCCGTGAACGCTTCAGGCCATGACGCCGCCCCGCCTGATCGTGGATGTTAATGGCTTGCTGGCAGGTGTGGTGGGCAGGCCAGGGAGTATAGCCGACGGCCCCAAGATGGGCTGGTGGTAGTGCCGCTCAACGCCGGAACGGCGGTGTAGCGCTCGAGGGGGCGTTGCCTCAGCACGCAGCAGGGGAGCTGGCGCAGGTAAAGCCAAAGGCGCTCCACGCTGGTAGCCTAGCAGCAATCCCCCCAACCCCCCTTAACCCCCACCCCGGCCCTCCCCCATATGCCATATACAGGGGGAGGGTGTGGGAGGGGGGATTGCTCCCCGCATGCCCACTTCCCACTAGCTACTAGCCACATGCTACTAGCCACTTCCCGAGGGCGGTCACTTAAGTAGCACCCCGGCGCTTCGTTGACGGTTGTTTGGGACGGTTGGTGCGCGTCAAAAGGCGGTGCGCCCTGGTGGCGAAATTTGCGGCTCGAGCCGTCGTGTCAGCAGATGCTCAGACGGCGGGGCCGTCACATTGCGCCTCGATTTCGCGAATCAGGAGCGGTAGATTCGGTTCGACGAAGCTCATGCCCGGGGCCGGAATCCGGTTGCGCTTCATGTCGGGTGGAACGTGCTTGTGATGCGGATGCGTACTTTGCAGAGCGGCATCGCCTGGATGGGGTTGAGAATCGTACCAGTAGAGCTTCTGCTCACCTTGCCACACTTCATAACCATAGGCATCGATCACGGCTGGACGGCGGTGAAAGTCGATCCGTTCCCTGACTACTAAGCGAATATCGCGATCGAAGTGCAAGGTGCCACTCACGCGAGCGAGTGAAGCGCCCTTGCGTATAAGGGTCAAGGTCGAATAGCGGATCGACGTGAACCGCTCCCCGAGCGTGTAGAGGAATAGTTCGTAGTCTTCCGGGCTGCGCAGCGAGGTCACGGCTGGACGCGGATGAGCCCCAACAGACTCGGTGCGTTAGTCTGCATCCTCTGTATGGCGTTGCGGTATGCCGCTTGCCGCGTCAGCCAGGTTTGGTAGACGCTCGCCCATTCGCTAAAATCCAGTACCCACGCCTCATCCTCCGGCTCCTCGCCATTCGCGTAGGCGGCGTAGAAGGTCTCGGAGCGCACCCCATACCGGCGTTCGAAGGCCAGCAGATCTTCCTCCAGGGCGTGGATGTCGGCCAGTAGCTGCTCTAGGTTCATGCTACTATGATACGCGTTTTGTGGCTTGCTTCAATGAAAGGGCCTTATGGTCGCTGCGAGCGCTTCGTCCCTCAGCGCAGGCTCCGCAACCCCACCCCGGCCCTCCCCCATAGGCCATATACAGGGGGAGGGTGTGGGAGGGGGATTTGCTCCCCGCACGCCTACTTCCTACAAACCACTTCCCACAAACCACTTCCCGAGACTTGCCCTGAGCCTTGCCCTGAGCCTTGCCCTGAGCGCAGTCGAAGGGGCAGTCGAAGGGGCAGTCGAAGGGGCAGTCGCAGGACTAAGGGTGAGCGGATCAGCGCTTGCTTAGCAGCTCTTCTTTGCTAACGCCCTGCTGCTCGGCCACGGCCTTCAGAATCGCGCTCAGCGTGCCGATCCGCAGCGGCTGGTGGTCGGGTATGGCGATACGGTGATGGCGTGGCATCTGCGTTTCAAGAACGAGGTGGCTACCGCGTTGGTGAACCAGCGTGTAGTGCCAGTGCTTGCTGAGCTGAGCCGCGAGCGCTCGGCCAGAAAGGTCTCGCGGCAGCTTCATGCGGTTAGTAACAGCTCATCGCGCCTTAAGTGCAGTCGGATGGCCGGCGGCGGCGCGGTGTCAAAAAAATAGGCCGCCACCGCTTCACGAACATTGCCCCGAAGGGCCTCCCAGGAGTCGGCCTGGGTGATGATGTCGTGGGTTAGGCACTCGGCGACAAAGCCGCCGTCGGCTTCTTGCGATACGGCAAAGACGAGCTCGATCATTAGCGGTATTGTAGCAGAAGTGCTCTTAAGCGCCCCCCACCTCGGGAACGCCGCTCCCCGCAAGTGCCCTTCCCGAGAATTGCCCTGAGCCAAAGGGTGACAGCAGGCGACCGGCGGCGCTATAGGCTCTGGCTCGCCTCGCGCAGGCCCAACTGCTCGACAAAGGGCAGGAAGTCCCGGTCGGAAAAGAGGAGCAGATAGTTCCGCCTGATGCAAAAGGTGGCGATGATAACGTCTATGGTCTTTCGCACCGTGACGCCGCGGGCTCGCAACAGGCGGTAATACTCCGCGCTGGCGATGGCGTTCTCCACACCGAGCAGCTCATAGATGGTCAGGGCGGTGAGCAGCTCCCTGGCAGTATGAAAATCGGCATCGCGGCGGAAGCCTTGGAGCACCTCGGCCAGAATGAGATCCCCGATGGCCAGCGGCTCGTTGCCAAGGAGGCTGTCCAGCAGGTTGGTTTGGGGCGTGTCCTGGCCGTTGAAGTAATCGACCCAGACGCTGCTATCGACCAGGATCACCGGTCTTCTCGCATGGCCTCAAGGTCGCCTTCCCAGGCCAGTTTGCCGCGAAACTCCTTGATGCGCTCCTGCCGCTTGAGCCGAATCAGCGCCTTAAGCCCCAACTCAACAGCTTCGCGCTTGGTTTTGAGACCGCTTACCCGCAGGGCTTCGGCCATCAGGGCATCGTCGATGACAATGTTGGTTCTCATGAGGCGCCTCCTAATGTGTATTTCATGGCAATATTATACCCATAAGTCTGCCAATCAGGGGGCTCAATCCCGCCCCACCCCCCTTAGTAAGGGGGAGGCCGGGGGGATTTTTGTTGCGTCCACCTCCCACGGGCCACATACCACTAGCCACTTCCCGAGTCCCACGAGCCACAGGCCACTAGCCGCTTCTCAAGGGCGCTCTCTTAAGTAGCGCTTGACTTGTCGTGCTTGCTCATACCCCATTGTGACTAAAAATTAGTTACAAGTCAAGTCAGAGAAGCACTATTACGTTGCCTCCAAGGCCCGACTGCATGAACGCGACGACATGTTACACTCGGCGTGGTGCCAGAGCCCACCCCCCACGACAAAGCCGCCAGCGTGCGGGCGATGTTTGGCGCTATCGCCCGGCGTTACGACCTGCTAAACCGCCTGCTGAGCCTAGGTTTGGATCAGTACTGGCGCCTGGAGGCGGCCCGGGTAGCCCTGGAAAAGCAGCCGCAGCGGATTCTTGACGTGGCTACCGGCACCGCCGACCTGGCCCTGTGCCTCAAGCGCTATCGCCCCGAGGCCGAGGTGGTGGGGGTCGATTTCGTCCCGGCGATGCTCGAGCTAGCGCGGCGCAAGGCGGCCCAACAAGGGCTGGCGGTGAGGCTGGAGGAGGGGGACGGGCTAAACCTCCCGTATCCTGACGAGTCCTTTGACGCACTGACGATCGCTTACGGGCTGCGCAACTTTGCCGATTATCAGCGGGGGCTAAGCGAGTTTTACCGCGTGTTGCGCCCCGGCGGGCGGCTGGTAGTGCTGGAGTTCCCGCCGCCGGAAGGGGCGTTTGGCCGTCTCTTCGGCCTCTACTTTAGGCGGCTGTTGCCCCTGATTGGCGGCCTGGTATCCGGGCGCCGCAGCGCGTACAGCTATCTGCCGGATTCGGTGCTACAATTTCCGCAGCCGCAGACCCTGGCGGCCATGCTGTACCGGGCGGGCTTTAACCAGGTGCGCTATAAGCTCCAGAGCTTCGGCGTCTCGGCCATACATGTAGGAGAACGACCTTGAATACCTTGCTGCCGTTTGAAGTCAATACCGATATCGCCTTCCTCGACCCTGACTGGGAGGCGTTCGAGGAGCGCCACGACCGGTATTACGGCCTCGCTATCGCCTACTTAAAGCAACAGGTGACGGGCCGCTCTTACGCCAATCAGGCGATGGAGCTGGTGCTGGGCGAAGCGGGCTTTTATGTGCAGTCTAAGAGCCTGCCCGCCGCCTTTTACGGCGACATGGGGCAGGCCCAGTTAGCGCTGGTCGGCTCCGAAGAGGCTCAGGCCATCGCGTGGGAGGCGACCGCTCTCTACCGCGCCGGTGAGGCGCAGTCGCTGACCTGCATCTATAGCGCTGCACTGCCGCCGGAGGTGTTTTTTGGCTACCGCCTGGAGGCAGCGGAGCGCTACGAGCTGGGCTTTTTGCAGAGCCGCCAGCCCCTTCACCTGCGGGTGATGGTAGATGCCTCGCAGCCCGTGGAGGCTCTGGGCCACAGCAAGGGGGTGCTGATCTACCAGCGCCTGCAGGATGGCTCGCACGCGGTGCTGCGGGCGCCGGGCCGCCGTCAGCCCTTCCCACTGCTCGAGGGGTTCGACGCTTAACCTGGTGGCTGGGCACTCATACGACCTGATCGTGGTCGGGGCGGGGATCAGCGGCAGCGAGGCGGCCTACGCCTGCGCGCTGCGAGGGCTGGACACCCTGCTCCTCAGCACCAGTCTCGACACGGTTTATATGTTTCCTGATGGCGCGGTGCTAAACCCGCCGCCCGGCACGCTGATGGCTGAGCTGCACGCCAAGCTGGCCGATGCGTGGGGGTATGTCGGCAGCCTGGCCTGGCACCGGGCGGCTAAGGGGGCGCTCGAGCGGCAAACCGGCCTGCACCTGCTGCAAGCCAACGCGGTGGCGCTCTTGACCGAGGGCGACGCGGTCCGGGGCGTGGCGACCTGGGAGGGGGTGGACTGGCTGGCGCCGCGGGTGGCGCTCTGTGTCGGCAGCTTCTTGCAGGCGCGGCTCACCATCGGCAGCCTGACCGAAGCTGCCGGGCGGCTGAGCGAGATGGCCTATGACGACCTCTATCACAACTTGCAAGCCATAGGCTTTACTTTTGTACCGGAGCGGCTCGAGGTGCCGGGCAGCCTGCCCTACCGAGTGGAGTATCAGCGCTTTGCGCCGCCACAGTGGAACCCTGTCAGCTTCCAGCTACAGCCCATAGCCGGCCTCTACGCCGCCGGGGTCTGCGCGGCGGGCTATCTGCCGTTTGAGGCAGCGGCGTTGCACGGGCGGCGGCTGGCTGATGTTGTGGTCGACATGTTCTGGTCGGCGTAGGCAGCCGTCGGTGTATAATGTTAGTGAGTGCGTGCTCGGGTGAACCGTAGCGAGCGTCATAATTCGTTATAATTCGTTAGTGGCACCAACGTTCGAGTGGGATCAGGAAAAAGAAACCGCCAATCGCACTAAGGATGACATCTCCTTCAAAGAAGCCTGTGAGGCGTTCTTTGACCCTTTTAACCTCACCATTCCCGATCCTGACCACTCGGTTGTGGAGGAGCGGTTCATTCTTTTGGGCTTCGGGGCAGGCAAACTGCTCGTTGTGAATTTTACCGACCGCAGTGACTCTATCCGCATTATCAGTAGTCGCAAGGCGAATGCCAAAGAAAGGAGGATTTATGAAAAGAGCCGACGGTAGCCTACCGGAGCGCGATATCATGCGGTCCCACTACGATTTTTCACGGGGCGTACAAGGCAAGTATCGTCACTTCATTGGTCAGACTTATACAAGAAAGATTCACCATGCGGACGGCACGATAACGGCCGAGCAGGTTGAACCTGCGGAAGGTGTCGTCTTCCTTGCGCCTGATGTACAGGAGTACTTTTCTAACTCTGAATCAGTTAATAAAGCGTTGCGGGGCCTCATCGAGCTTATCCGTCAAACCCGGCTTGAAAAGACGCCGGATGAGTCGGGATAGTCACTACCCAACCCATTGCGGCAACGGACGCGATCACCCATCAATCACCGTCGAGTCGCCCGGTAACTGGTCCATCGGTCAGTCAGTGCCTCTGGTAACATTGTGCAGGGCCTTTGTCCCGCTATGCTTGAATGGTAGAGGGGCGAAAGGGTTGTAATGGAGCTAGGGGTATGTCCGTGAGCCGCCATGAGGTCGTTAATCCTGCTAACTTGGTTTTTGTCGAGGCGCTGTACGCCAGCTACTTAGCCAACCCTGCTTCGGTGGATGACGTCTGGCGGCGCCATTTTGAAGCCTGGGCTAACGGCGGGCGGTTGGCCATAGGCCCCAGCTTTAAGCCGAGCAGCCTGTTCAACCCACCGGCCTCGGCCTCGGCGGTGGTGCCGCTGGCCGATATCGACGCGGCGGCGCTGCAACGGCGGGTGGAGATGTTAATCCGCAACTACCGGGTGCGCGGCCATATCATGGCCCGGCTCGATCCGCTGGGGCGGGTCGGTGAGCTGCCGCCCGAGATCGACCCGGCCTACTACGGCCTGAGTGAGGCCGATATGCGGCGCGAGGTCTCCGCTGAGACCATGCCGGGGGCGCGCACCTTGGGCTCGGTGATCGAGCGCCTGCGCAACACCTACTGCCGCAGCATCGGCGTGCAGTTTATGCATATCGACGAACTCTCAGTGCGGGAGTGGTTGCAGCGGCGCATGGAAGGGAGCCAGAACCGCCTGGCCCTGTCACGAGACGAGCAGCTAAGGATCCTGACTAAGCTCACCGACGCGGTGATCTTTGAGGAGTTTGTGCAGAAGAAGTACCTCGGTGCCAAGAGCTTTTC
>JAGXSO010000133.1 GCA_018333775.1 Truepera sp. | reverse complement strand
CGCCTGCCGCTCGGCGTAGGTCTTAATCAGCCGCAGCGCCAGCTCCTGAGCGTTAACGCGCGCCTTCTCGCGCGCCCTGGCCCATTCATTGGTGCCCAGGGTGCTGAGGCGCGGCGGGTCGTCGGTGGTGCCGGGGTGGCGGCGCAACAGCGGCAGCTGCTCGACCGGCAGATAGAGTCTCCCCTCCCCGGCGTACTGCAAGATCAGATAGTCGCGGGTGATGCCCATCACCTGGCGCGGGCTAAGCCCCAGAAAGCGTCCGATGCCGTGGTCAGGGTGGATCAGGTAATCGCCGATGGTCAGATGAACGGCATCCTGCACGCGCTTGCCGGGTAGGCGCTTGACCTGGCGGGTACCTTGGTAGCCATAGAGCAGCTCCTCGGTAATTACCACCTCGCGCCGCACATCATCGCGGTAGCCCCCCCGGCAGTTGGCGCCGAGCACCAGGCCCAGCACCCCCGGCTTAAACGCCACACTGCTGCGCCACTCGGCCTCGATACCGCCTAGCAGTTTGTCCCTTAAATAGTGCCCGGTCCGCTCGAAGCGCAGCAGCAGCGACACGCTGTAGTCGCCCTGGAGCCAGGTCGCGAGGTCACTAGCAAACTCGCCGAGCTTGCCCCGATAGTAGGGGATGGGCTCGAGCGCTACCTTCCCCTCGGACAGGCTCAGCGAGTCGCGGCCAAACGAGAGCACCTCGCGCTGGGCCAAGTGCTGCCACAGCCAGGCCAGGCGCACTGCATCGACCTCTTCACCGGCAAACAGCTCAGGGCTGTCCAGATAGACCGTGCCGGGAAGGTGGGCTAATAGTACGCTCGTCGCTTCCGGGAGCACCACCCCTGCTCGCGGCGTTAGGATGAACTGCTTAACCGGCTGGCCGCAGTGGCTCAGCGTCTCAAGCTCATCGCCAAAGAACTCTAAGCGCACGGCCTTGGCTTCGTCCTCGGCGTCTAGGTACAAGGTAACGGTGTCGCCCCGCACGCCAAAGCCCGGCAGCTCGTCGCGGGCGTAGCCGAAGGCCAGCAGCCGCGAAGAAAGCGCCTCACGCGCTATGCGCTGGCCCAAGCGGAGGGTCAAGGCGAACTGCTCCGGCTCGGCGGGGAAGGCTTGCAGCGCCTGCGCTACGCTCAGCACCACCTTGTCGCGCTTGGTGGGCCAATCGCTCAGCGTCGGATTGATGCTGGCCGGTGCGCCGAACACCCCGCCGTCACGAAACAGAGCCAGCCGCTCCTCGGTCGTTAGCAGCACCGCCGGGCCCCCCTGGCGCACGAACAGCGCCAGCCGCGCCACAGCCGGAAGACCGAGCAGGCGTTGCGAGGAGACGGCGGCTAGCGTACTCACCAAGGCGCTATCATAACGCCCTAGGTGCGCCGCTAGGGTAACGTGCTCACCACCTCAGCTTTTATCCACCAACCTAAGCGGCATTTGCCAAAAGCTGTCTCGCGTTGCCGCTAAGGCTCTTGGTCTTCGGGCTGACCCGAGGCGCGGTGACAGGTTAAACTGCCCCGAGGCCGCTGAGGTGAGCGCCGACCTGAGTTAGGCAGCTGGTCAGTCTCGGCCTGGAGGATAGCTTGAGACTGGCGCTCGCCGCCCAGCACTCGCTGGAGACAGGAGCGTTAGTTAAAGTTCAAGCGTTCGGTCGAAAGGAGAACCGTGAGCATACACCCGATTAGCGCAGCACCAAGGGTTCACTCCGAAGGGCGAAGCTATACGGTCGCTCAGGCCATCGTCAAGTACTTGGCCATGCAATACAGCGAGCGCGACGGCCAAACACAGCGCCTGATCCCTGGGGTGTGGGCCATCTTCGGCCACGGCAACGTCTCAGGGTTAGGGCAGGCGTTAGAGGAGTTTGGCCATAAGGTCGGCCTCCCTACCTACCGCCCGCAGAACGAGCAGGCTATGGTCCATACCGCCGCCGCCTACGCCAAGCACAAAAACCGGCTTGCCACCTTGGCCTGCGCCGCCTCCATCGGGCCGGGCTCGAGCAATATGCTGACCGCCGCAGCCGGGGCGACCGTCAACCGCCTGCCGGTCTTGCTCTTCCCTAGCGACTACTTTGCTAACCGCGTCCCCGATCCGGTACTGCAACAGCTCGAGCACGCGAGCGAACACGACGCCAGTATCAACGACTGCTTCCGCCCCATCTCGCGCTTCTTTACCCGCATCACCCGGCCCGAGCAGCTTCTCTCCGCCCTGCCCGAAGCGATGCGGGTGCTGACCGACCCGGCCGAGACGGGCGCGGTCACCGTGGCGCTCCCCGAGGACGTGCAGACCGAGGCTTACGACTGGCCCGAGAGCTTTTTTGCTGAGCGCGTCTGGCGCGTGCGGCGCCCGGCTCCTGAACCGGAGCTCGTCTCGCAGGCGGCAGCTATGATCCAAGCTGCCAAGCGGCCGCTGATCGTCACCGGCGGCGGAACCATCTATGCCGAGGCGACCGAGGCGCTTCGCAGCTTCGCCGATAGCTTCGGTATCCCGGTAGTAGAGTCGCAAGCTGGCAAGGGCGCGCTCGCCTGGCACCACCCGATGAACGCCGGTCCGGTCGGTGCCAACGGCGGGCTGGCCGCTAACCGGCTAGCGCGGGAGGCCGATCTCGTTATCGCGATCGGCACACGGTTAGGTGACTTCGTGACCTCTTCCAAGACGGCCTTTGCTCATCCTGAGGTCAAGTTTATCGGTCTCAACGTGGTGCCGCTGGACGCACATAAACTCTCGGCGCTGCCCATAGTAGCCGACGCCAAGCGAGGGCTCGAGCAGCTCCAGCTCGCGCTCAAAGAGGTCGGGTATCGAGGCACCGGCAGTGCGTACCGTGACGAGGTGGCACGCCTCAAGGCCGAGTGGGATAGGGCAGTGGACGACCTCCGCACCGTCAAAGAGCCACACAATCTCGCCCAATCCGAAGTGATCGGCCTGGTCAACAAAACGTTTGGCGGCCAGGCCACGGTCATCTGCGCCGCCGGAACCATGCCCGGCGACCTCCTAAAACTCTGGCGGCCCGAGGAGCCTAAGGCCTACCACCTCGAGTACGGCTACTCCTGCATGGGCTACGAGATCCCAGCCGGCCTGGGCGTCAAGCAGGCTGAACCGGAACGGGAGGTGGTGGTAATGATCGGCGACGGGTCGTACCTGATGATGAACTCGGAGATCGTCACAGCGGTGGCCGAAGGGCTTGGCTTAACCATCGTGCTGATCGACAACCACGGCTATCAGTCGATCCACGGGTTGCAACGGAGCTGCGGCACGCCCGGTTTCAACAACGAACTCCGCTACCGTAACCCTCAGAGCGGCCGGACTGATGGCGACTACGTGCCAGTAGATTTCGTCAAGCATGCCGAGGCGATGGGAGCGAGAGCCTTTTACGCACCGCACGAAGGGTCGCTAAAAGACGCGCTCCAACAAGCCAAGGGCTCTGAAGGCGTAACGGTCATCGTCGTGCCGGTCGATCCCGAAAAGCGCGTACCCAACTTTGAGGGCTGGTGGGACGTGCCGGTGGCGCAGGTAACGGGGCAGGAGGCGGTTAAGGCGGCCAGGGCAGCCTACGAAACCGCCCTGGCAAAACAGCGATTTCATGTCTAGGGCGCCTACGGGAGGGTTATGTCGGACACTTTAGGGTTTGCCGTCATCGGCGCCGGACGCATCGGCAACCTGCACGCTAAGCACCTAGCGGGGGCAGTGGACGGCGCTCGACTCGTGATCGTGATGGATGCTGACCTGGACGCCGCTAAGAGAGCGGCTTATGGCGGCGCGGCAGCTACCCAGGAGGTAACCGCAGCCTTAGCACACTCCGAGGTCGAGGCTGTCCTGATCGCTTCACCAACGAACCTGCACGCTGAGCAGATCAAGTTAGCCGCCGAGTCAGGCAAGGCGATCTTCTGTGAAAAGCCCGTCGCGCTCGATTTACAGGAGACCATCGACGCGATGAGGGCGGTTAAGGCAGCAGGTGTCCCCTTTCAGATCGGTTTCAATCGGCGCTTCGATCCCGGTTACGCCGCCGTAGCGCGGGCGGTCAAGGCCGGCGAGATCGGCAAAGTCGAGCTGTTCCGCAGCCAGTCCAGCGACCCCGGCCCTGCGCCGGAGGCCTATATCGCCGCTTCTGGTGGCTTCTACCGCGACTCGATCATTCACGACATCGACACCGCGCGCTTCGTGGTCGGGGAGATCACCCGGGTCACCGCCTTAGGGCGCGTGCTGGTCGATCCCGTTTACGCCAAGTACGGCGACGTCGATACCAGCATCCTGACCATCGAGTTTGCCTCGGGCGCCATCGGCGTGCTGCTGAACACCCGCCGCACCATCTACGGCTACGACCTGCGGGTTGAGGTCCACGGCGAGAAAGGCAAGCTCCTAACCGAAGATGAACGCGCCACCAAGGTCTGGCGTTACGATAAGGGCGGAATCCACGGCGACTTCTACTACTTCTTCCTGGAGCGCTTCAAGGATGCCTACCGGATAGAGCTCCAAGTCTTTGTAGATTCGGTGCGCAAGGGGCAACAGCCGAGCCCTGGCCCGGATGATGCGGTCGAGTCTTTGAGAGTAGCGGATGCGGCGACCAAGAGCCTCAAAGAGGGGCGGCCGGTCGAGGTTGTGGAGATTAAGGGATGATCAAAGTCGCTAACGCCCCCTGCTCCTGGGGCACCATCGAAGGCTACGGCACCGGCATCCCCTATGGGCAGATGCTTAATGAGCTGGTCGAAACCGGCTACCAGGGCACCGAGTTGGGCGATTTGGGCTACATGCCCACGGACCCTGCGAAGTTGCGCGAGGAGCTGGCAAAACGCGGGCTCATTATGCTTGGTGCCTACGAAGGGGTCAACCTACGCGAGCCGAACGCCGTTGAGGCGAGTCGCCCGCGCATCCTGACCATCGCCCGCCTATTGGCTCAGGTCGCCGACCCTACCCGCCCTCCCTTCTTTGTGCTGGCCGACCAGAACGGTCACGACCCGCTGCGCACCCAGCACGCCGGGCGCATCACGCCGGAGCTTGGGCTGTCGCCTGAAGCGTGGCAGACTTTTGCACACCATGCTGAAGAGGTCGCCCGCATAGTGGCAGGCGAAGCCGGGCTCAAGACGGTCTTCCACCATCACTGCGCCGCCTTTGTCGAAACGCCCGGGGAGATCGCGCACTTTCTCGACCTGACCGACCCGGAGCTGATCGGACTGGTCTTCGATACCGGCCACTACGTCTATGGTACCGGCCAAAGTGATGACGGCAGCCTGGCGCTTGAGGGCATGAGGCGCTTTGGGGAGCGAGTCTGGTACGTTCACTTCAAAGACTGCCAGCCCACAGTAGCAGCGCGGGCTCGCCGCGATGGCTGGGACTACACAACGGCCGTTAAGCACGGCGTCTTCTGTGAGCTTGGCCAAGGGAGTGTCGATTTCGCAGCCATCGTGGCGTTTTTGCAGGATGCGGGCTACGACGACTGGATCACTGTCGAACAAGACGTCCTGCCAGGCATGGGGACGCCCAAAGAGAGCGCTAGGCGCAACCGCGAGTACCTGCGCGACTTAGGGTTGTGACTAGCCGATGCCCGACAGTGCATGCTAGACGACCGCCCGTTGAAAGGGGCCCTGATGCGACACGTTATTCACAAGAATGCGAACATTACGGTCCTTACCGATGTCACACCCGACATTGCCGGCTGGAGGTACCTGTCTTTCCAGGTTCACGCGATGACGTCTGGCCAGCGCATCGACACCGAGAGTCTAGGCTGCGAGGTCTGCATGGTATTCCTCAGTGGCGACGCCGAGGTCGAGGTCGACGGTAACCAGTGGACGATCCCTGGACGGCGCGGGGTGTTCGCCGGTTTGCCGCACGCCGTCTACGTGCCGCCCGACCATCGCTATATGGTGACGGCCAAGGGCGCATTGGAGGTCGCGGTCGGCAGTGCGCCCGCCGAGGGGAAGATCGAGCCCCGCCTAATCACGCCCGAGGAGGTCAAGGTCGAAATCCGTGGTGGCCACAACGTCACCCGGCAGATCTCCCACATCCTCGACCCCGGCGATGCGGAGAAGCTCCTCTGCGTCGAGGTCTACACCCCTTCGGGTAACTGGTCGAGCTACCCGCCGCATAAGCACGACGCTCACAACCCACCGGAGGAAGTTGACCTGGAAGAGGTCTATCACTACCGCTTCCAGCCCCACGACGGCTGGGCCATGCAGCGCCTCTATACCGACGACCGCAGCTTAGATGAGGTGGTGCTGGCCAAACACGGTGATACGGCGCTGATCCGCCGGGGGTATCACCCGGTGGTAACGGCACCGGGCTATGACTGCTACTACCTCAACTTTTTAGCGGGCGACACCCCGACCTGGGCGGCCAAGGACGACCCGCAGCTCGCCTGGGTGCGAGGGAGCTGGGAAGGGGCGGAGGATAGGCTAAGGTTGCCGCTTAAGGGGAAAAGATGATTAAAGATTGAAAATTGAAGATTTAAGATTGCTGGCCAGGATTCTGATTTTTAAATCTTGAACCTTTAATCTTTAATCGCCATTTAGGAGGAATTGCCCATGAACTATCGTTCACCGTCAGCGAAGCCTTGTCCCTTCGGACTGAGCCTCAGGGCAAAGCCTGAGCGCAGCGCTTGCACTGAGCCTGCGAAGTGAAGGGGCCGAGGCGAAGCCGTCCCAAGGATGAAAACAGGGCGATCACGTGGGGTCGCCCCTACTCGAATACTTGAATACTTGAATACTTGACTACTGATTTTCGGGAGGCACTATGACCATAACAGCCGCAAGGGAGCTCCTAAACTACATCGGCGGCGAGTGGCGGCGCTCCTCGGCCAGCGACTACCTCGAGGTGCGCAATCCGGCCACTGCCGAAACGATCGCCAAGGTGCCGCTGTCGGCCCAAGCAGAGGTGAACGAGGCCGTCCAGAAGGCCCATGGCGCCTACCTCGAATGGCGGCAGGTGCCCGTTACCGAGCGCATCCAGCCCCTGTTCAAGCTCAAAGCGCTCTTAGAAGAGCATCTTGACGAGCTGGCCAAGACCATCACCAACGAGTGCGGCAAGACCTATGCCGAGAGCGTCGGGGAGCTGCGCCGCGGCATCGAGAACGTCGAAGTCGCGTGCGGCGCGCCGCTCCTGATGCAGGGCTACAACAACGAAGATATCGCCCGCGGCATCGACGAGCAGATGATCCGCCAGCCCCTCGGGGTGGTAGTAGCGATCACGCCGTTTAACTTCCCCGGCATGATCCCGTTGTGGTTTTTGCCTTATGCCGTGGCGACGGGGAACGCCTTTGTGCTCAAGCCGAGCGAAAAGGTCCCCATGACCACGCAGAAACTTTTCAGGCTCTTAGAGCAGGCCGGCTTCCCCAAAGGGGTCTTGAGCCTCATCAACGGCGGCCAGGAGACGGTCGATGCCCTGCTAGACCACCCGCTTGTTAAGGGGGTGTCGTTCGTAGGCTCCACGCCGGTTGCCAGATATATCTACAGCCGGGCCACCGCCAACGGCAAGCGCGCCCAGTGCCAAGGCGGCGCTAAGAACCCCGCTGTGGTCCTGCCTGACGCCGACATGGAGCTGGCCACCCGCATCCTCTCGGACTCGGCCTTCGGCTGCGCCGGTCAGCGCTGTCTCGCCACGTCAGCGATCATCACCGTGGGCGAGGCCAGGGGCGAGTTCACCGAGCGGATCGTGGCCGACGCGGCCTCCCGCAAAGTGGGCTACGGCCTGCGAGAAGACGTGCAGATGGGGCCGGTTATCAGCGCGCAGAGCAAGCAGCGGATCGAAGGGCTCATCGACCAGGGGGTTAAGGAGGGGGCCAGGCTGCTCGTTGACGGACGCGGCAAACCAGTAGGTGACGAAGCGTTCCGCAACGGCTACTTCATCCACCCCACCGTGCTCGATGAGGTCAACCCCAACAGCACCTTCGCCCACACCGAAATCTTCGGCCCGGTCCTGTCGCTGATGCAGGCCGATACTTTCGAGGAAGCCATTGAGATAGCCAATCTCCGCGCCTATGGCAACCAGGCCTGCCTCTTTACTAGCTCTGGCGCAGCCGCTCGCGAGTTTCGTCACAAGGTGCAGGCCGGCAACATCGGCATCAACTTAGGGGTAGCGGCGCCGATGGCCTTCTTTCCCTTCTCGGGCTGGGGCGAATCGTTCTTCGGCGACCTGCACGCCCAGGCGCATCACGGCGTGGAGTTCTACACCCAGACTAAGGTGGTCATTGAGCGCTGGCCGAGCGCCTGGAGCCGGAAGTTCTAGCGTGCGGAAGCTGATTCGAAAGCAGTTTCCACTTCTTCTCGTGCTACACTTAATATCGTGAAGTCGGAGACGCGCCATATCACCTTGGCCCTGCCTAAGGAGAAGCTCGAGACGTTGATTCAGGAAGAGAGCGATTATGGACGGGCTCGCCGAGAGTTCATGGAGGTGGCGAGCAGAGGTTTTGACCTAGGCACTTATGGTAAAGCCTGTTGGACGCGCGACGAACTCCATGAGCGTTAAGATCTTCGACCTCATCACCATGGGCCGCTCGTCCATCGATCTGTACGCCAACGACATCGGCGCGCCGTTCGAAGAGATCAAGAGCTTTGCCGCTTATGTCGGCGGTAGCCCGACCAACATCGCGGTCGGCGCTAAGCGTTTAGGGCTCGAAGTAGCGGTGCTGACCGCTGTCGGGGAGGATAAGGTCGGCGACTTTATCCTCAAGTTTCTGCGTGACGAGGGGGTCGAGACGCGCTACATCCCCCGGCGGCCTGGGACCCGGAGCAGCGCGGTCATTCTGGGCATCGAACCGCCTGACCGCTTCCCGCTGGTCTACTACCGTGACAACGCCGCCGACATTCAGCTCACCATCGACGACGTGCTGGCGATCCCTATCGCCGAGGCTGGCGCACTAGAAATCTCCGGCACCGGCTTAAGCCGCGAGCCGAGCCGTAGCGCCACCTTTTACGCTGCCGAGCTAGCGCGACGGGCCGGCAAGCCGGTCTACCTCGATCTGGATTTCCGCGCCGACCAGTGGCACGACCCGCGCGCCTTCGGGGTGATGGTGCGGGCCCTCTTGCC
>JAGXSO010000132.1 GCA_018333775.1 Truepera sp. | reverse complement strand
GATACGCGAATTCCCTTAGCCTCTGGCTTAACGAAGACTATGCGCGAACTTGCCGACGACTGGGAACTCGGCATTCAGCACTTTGGTTATGCCACCAACGAGACGGGCGATATACGCATCGTGGCGCTCATCGAACCGCGCTTGACGAAACGGCAAGCGGCCATGGTGGAAGTCGTGCTGGATAACGGCGCACGGATTCGTTGTACGCCCGATCACCCCTTCCGTTTGCGCAATGGTTCCTATCAGTCGGCCAGCGAACTTCGGCCAGGCCAAAGCCTAGTGCCATTCAAAACCCGACTGACCAAAGAAGACGAATTGCCCGGCCCCGGCTATGAAATGGTCTGGATGAATGGCCGGGGCGAATGGAATCACACACATCATTTGGCCGACCTCTACAATTTGTTGACCGGCGTGTACACACGCCAAGCCGGAAATACCCGGCATCATCTAGATTTCAACAAACTCAACAACGACCCGCGCAACATTCGGCGAATGTTCTGGCGCGACCATCAGCGTCTCCACGCGGAATTGGCAGGCGAGATGGCAAGACGGCTGTGGCAAGACCCGGCCTACCGTGAGCGCAAACTGCGTCAACTGAGTGAGCAGGCCATTCTCCAATGGCAAAACCCGGCCTACCGTAAGTATACGTGCGAGCGGGTCAGGTTGCAAAGGCAGGATGAGGCCCTCAACGAAAAACTATTGCAGGGTTTTCAAGAGTGGTTCGCCGCTTTGACGCCAGATGAATATGCGGCCTATTGTGAACGTATGAGAGAACTTCAGGCCGCCTATTGGGCCGACCCGGCCCATCGTCGGGAACAGGCTCAACGCACGCGACAGTTCTTTGAGGAGCATTCCGAAGCGCGAGACGCACGACAGGCCGCCGCCCTGCGACAGTGGGAAGACATTGAACTGCGCGCCAGGCGCGCCGAAAAGACGCGCGAGCAGTGGCGTGATGAAGCCTATCGCCGCCAGCACAGCGCCGCCGTATCCGAATGGTGGCAGGCCCATCCTGAACACCGAGAAAAAATTGTGGCCGCGCGCCAGCGCCAATGGGACAATGCTGATGAACGCGAAAAGGTTCTGTCGGCTCTGGCACGCTGGCGCGAAACAACGTCAGTCACGGAAAAGAGGGCACGGATTCGAGCTGGGCACAGGCTCAAAGCCCTGTTGCTTCTAAGTCAAGTGTTAGATTCGAGGAGCGTCCAACAAGCCTATGAGAGGCTCAGACTCCAAACTGCGCCCACCGCGCCGCGCTATGATCGCCTGGTGAAGGATTATTTCGCGGGCGACGAGTCCCGGTTGTTAGAAGCGGCGGCAAATGTGAACTGCAAAGTGGTTGCAGTGCGTTCTCTGGCCGAGACGGCGGATGTGTATGATTTGACCGTGGAGGGCTACCACAACTTTGCGCTGGCCGCCGGCGTGTTCGTTCATAACAGCGCCAAGCAAGGGCGCGAGCGCCGCTTCCAGGCCATCTTGCCGCTGCGGGGCAAGATCCTCAACGTGGAGAAGGCGCAGCTCGGCAAGATCCTCAAAAACACCGAGATTCGGGCCATGGTGGCCGCCATCGGTGCCGGCTTGGACGGCACCGGCGACGAGCAACACTTCAATTTGGAGATGGTGCGCTACCACCGCATAATCATAATGACCGACGCCGATGTGGACGGCAGCCATATCCGCACCCTGCTGCTGACCTTTTTCTACCGCTACATGCGGCCTATTATCGACGCGGGCTACCTCTACATCGCCCAGCCACCGCTCTACGGCGTGAAGTTCGGGCGCGACAAGGAGCTGAGCTACGTCTTTAGCGATGCCGATTTACAGCTCTTACTTAAGCAGCACAGCG
Source organism: Truepera sp. (assembly GCA_018333775.1). The sequence goes on along the minus strand of JAGXSO010000132.1, from coordinate 1,440 downwards.
GCCGCAAGGCGGAGATTCAGCGCTTTAAGGGCTTAGGTGAGATGAACCCCGAACAGCTCTGGGAGACCACCATGAACCCCGAGACGCGCACCCTGAAACGCGTCACCATCGAGGACGCGCTCGAGGCCAGTGAGACGTTTGAGATGCTGATGGGTAGCGAGGTGCCGCCGCGCCGCGAGTTTATTGAGCAGAATGCGCACCTTGCGCAGATCGATGTTTAGCACTGGATAGCGTGGTTAAGGGCGTCGCGCATGGCCAGGGTCAACTGTCGGGTGCGTTCGGCGAAGTCGTCGCCCGTAGTGGTGTAAGTGAGTCCACGGCTGGCGTTCACCACCGCCCCCAGACCCCGCGCGTCGAAGGCGGGCGCGATATCCTCGGCGCTGCCGCCCTGCGCACCGTAGCCCGGCACCAGCAGCAGGCTGTGCGGCAGGCGTCGGCGCAAAGCGGCAAGCTCACGGGGGTAGGTCGCCCCCACCACTGCGCCGACAGGGCTATAGCCGCTGCGGTCGCGGTTTGCCTCGGCTAGCGCGGTCAGGGTATCGGCCACCTGTTCGTAGAGGGTCTGGCCGCTTTTTAGCCGCGTGTCCTGGAAGTCTCGACTGCCGGGGTTGGAGGTCTTGACCAACACGAACAGGCCGCGCCCGGCGCTAACAGCCTGGGTAATAAACGGCTCTAAGCTGTCAACGCCTAAGTACGGATTGACGGTGAGGGCGTCTGCCGCGAAAACGCCATCGCCCAGATAGGCCTGGGCGTAGGCGGCGGCAGTGGTGCCGATATCGCCGCGCTTGGCGTCGAGAATGACGGGGATCTTGATGGCACGGATGTCGGCCATGAGCTGGGCTAAGGCGATTAAGCCGGGAATGCCGAGCGCTTCAAAAAAAGCAGCCTGGGGTTTATAGCAGGCCACCGCGTCCGCCGTGGCCTCGATGATGGCGCGAAAGTAGTTAACGACCGCCTTGGCAATTTGGGCCGGGTCGCTGCCAAAGCGTTCGGGGTGGGTAAGGGGGTGCGCTTCGGGGCGTGGGTCGAGACCTAAGCAGACGCGCGAGTTAGTCTGCTGAATGCGCTCGTGGAGCCGTTCGCTGAAAGGTTGCACGCGGTTATTAAGCGGCAGCGCGCCCGTGACAGTGCTTGAACTTCTTGCCGCTGCCGCAGGGGCAGGGATCGTTGCGGCCTACCTTCTCCTGGACGCGGATCGGCTCGGTGCGGCTACCGCCCGCGCCAAGCCCAGGCTGCGCTTGATCCTGATAGAGCAGGGGCCGCTGCTGTTCGCGGCGTTGCAAGCCCTGGTCGCTCTGTACCTGCACGCGGTAGATGAGCTTGGCCACCTGCAAGCGGATGTTGGCCTTCATCTCCTCGAACAGGTTAAAAGCCTCAAAGGAGTACTCCTGAATCGGATTGCGCTGGCCGTAGCCGCGTAGGCCGATCCCCTGGCGCAGC
>JAGXSO010000131.1 GCA_018333775.1 Truepera sp. | reverse complement strand
ATGGGCCTGGGCGAAGCGCGCGAGGATTCCAAGGTGCTCGAGCGGGCCCAGAAGGAGCTGAGTCAGGTCGTGTTGCAGCGTCCGGTGATTACCCGGGCCAAGAAATCGGTGTCGAACTTTAAGATCCGCATGGGTATGGCTATCGGTCTGAAGGTCACCCTGCGCGGCGAGCGGATGTGGGTATTCTTAGACAAGCTCATCAACGTAGCGCTCCCCCGGGTGCGCGACTTTCGTGGCGTCAGCAGCAGCAGCTTCGACGGCCGGGGCAACTACAGCCTGGGTCTCAAGGAGCAGCTAGTCTTCCCCGAAATCAGTTATGACCAGATTGACGCGGTGCGCGGCATGGATATCACCATCGTGACTACTGCCAGGAGCGACGAGGAGGCCAAGAGCCTACTAACGCTGCTCGGCATGCCCTTTAGGAAGTAGCTATGGCCACTACTGCTCAGATCCACAAGGCTAAACGCCCCCCCAAGTTCTCGGTCCGCCGGGTTAGCCGCTGCATGCGTTGTGGTCGTACCCGCGGCTATCTGCGCGACTTTGGCCTCTGCCGCATCTGCATGCGCGAGATGGCTCATAGCGGGCAGCTCCCCGGCGTCAGTAAGGCGAGTTGGTAAAGAGACGTTTTAGAGGCGCAGGTCAGGGCGCTTGCCCTGAAACCGACCTCGCAGGAAGGACAACAGATGCAGACAGACCCGATTGCTGACATGCTCACCCGGATTCGTAACGGGTTGGCGATTCATGCCGCGCATGTCGATGTACCGGCCAGCAAGTTCAAGCGAGCACTGGCGGAGATCCTGGTGCGCGAGGGCTACCTAAAGACGGTCACAGAGGTGACAGAGGAAGGGCGCCGCCTGCTCCGCATCGGCCTCAAGTATGGTCCGCGCCGCACCACCATCATTCATCAGCTGAAGCGTATCTCCACCCCAGGACGCCGCGCCTATGCCAAGGCTAGCGCGGTACCGGCGGTGCGAGGCGGCTTGGGGATCGCCGTCCTCTCGACTCCCCAAGGGCTGATGGTAGACCGTGAGGCGCGCCGCCATAACTTAGGCGGCGAAGTGATTTGCGAGGTGTGGTGATGTCGCGTATCGGCCGGGCACCCATTACCATCCCCAAAGGGGTTGAGGTCAAAGTGGACCGCGGCGAGCTGCAAATTACAGGCCCCAAGGGGAGCTTAATGGTAGCGATCAGCCCGCGGCTAACGGTCGAAATGAAAGGCGCCACCCTAACGGTTCGGCGCCCCAGCGACAACCGCCTGGACCGGGCCCAGCACGGCTTGGCTAGGACCATTATCAACAACGCCATTATCGGCGTGACCCAAGGGTTTACTAAAAATCTTGAGATTCAAGGGGTGGGGTTCCGCTGCGCTATCAAGGGGGGTAAGCTCGAGCTTTCGCTAGGCTACTCCCACCCCATCGTCTTCGAACCGCCGACCGGCATCGCCGTGCAAGTGCCAGAACCCACCAAGATCGCCGTTTCGGGGATCGACAAGCAGTTAGTTGGCCAGGTAGCCGCCAATATTCGCACGTTTAGGCCGCCCGACTCGTACCACGGTAAGGGTGTGCGCTACCAGGGCGAAGTCGTCAAGCTTAAGCCCGGCAAGACAGTGGCGCGCTAAAGTAAGGATGTGATGGTATGAACGTAACAACAGCAATCGAGCGCCGCAAGCTGCGCACCCGCCGCAAATTGCAGCGGCCGGTGGCTAGTGGGCGGCTGCGCCTAAGTGTGTTTCGCAGCAGCCGGCATATCTACGCCCAACTGATCGATAGCGAGCGAGGCCACACCGTGGTCGAGGCCAACAGCAAGAGCCTAAAGCTGTCCGGCAACAAGACGCTGCAGGCTAAGGCGGTCGGCCAGGCGCTGGCCGAGCGGGCCACTGCTGCCGGCTTTAGAGATGTGATCTTTGACAGGGGCGCCTATAAGTACCATGGCCGCGTCAAGGCCCTGGCTGAAGGCGCGCGCGAAGGAGGCCTGAACTTCTAATGGCAGACACTGACTTTGAAGAAAAGGTGATCTTCATCCGCCGCACCGCCAAGACCTATAAAGGAGGTCGCCGGTTCCGTTTCGGCGCCATGGTGGCGGTAGGCGACCGTAACGGCCGGGTGGGCCTGGGTCTGGGCAAGGCCAAAGAGGTACCCAATGCTGTCCAGAAGGCGCAAAACGTCGCCCGGCGCAACCTTATCGAGGTTCCCTTGGAGGAGCCCGGCACCATCCCCCATGCGGTCTTGGGCATGCACGGCAGCAGTCAGGTGATGCTCAAACCGGCTGGCGCCGGGACCGGAGTCATCGCCGGCAGTGTGCCGCGGGCGATTGTGGAATTGGCCGGGGTGCGCAATCTGCTGACCAAAGAGCTGGGCTCGCGCAATCAGACCAATGTAGCTTATGCGGTTATCAACGGTCTCAAACAGCTTAAGACTTACGAAGAGTCACGGCGTGAACGTGAGGTGGCCCAATGAAAGTCACCCTGGTGCGCAGCTTAATCGGCGTCAAGGGCGACCACCGCGCCACGGTGCGGGCGCTTGGCCTGCGCAAGACCGGGGATAGCCGCGAACTGCGCGACACCCCCGACCTGCGCGGTATGGTTAACAAGGTCGCCTACCTCCTTAGGGTTGAAAGTGAAGGGCGGGAAGCATGAAACTCAATGAACTGGCTCCCTCGCCAGGGGCCAAAAAGGTTCGCCGCCGCCTCGGTCGTGGCCTGGGAAGCGGCCGCGGCAAGACCGCCGGGCGCGGCCAGAAAGGGCAGAAGAGCCGCAGCGGCTACAGTAAGAAGGCGGGCTGGGAGGGTGGTCGCTCGAGGCTGATTGCCAGGCTGCCCAAGCGGGGCTTTACCGGCAAGGGCGAGGACTTTCAGGTGGTCAATCTGTCCGACCTCAACGCCTTTGAAGCCGGTACCACGGTGACGGTGGAGCTGCTGCGTCAGCACGGCCTGGTTCGCAAAGTCCGCCAGCCTGTTAAGCTGCTCGGCGGCGGCGAGCTGGCGGTGAGCAGCCTGCGCGTCGAAGTCGATGCCTATAGCGCCAGCGCGGTCAAGGCGATCCAGGCTGCGGGGGGTAGTGTCGTAGGGGTTAAGGAGAACGCCTAATGCTCGCCGCCTTTCGCAACGCGCTACTGATTCCCGACCTGCGCGTTAAGCTGCTGATTACCATCGGCCTCTTGACGGTCTATCGCCTGGGGGTGTTCATCCCCACGCCGGGCCTCGACATCGCTACTTTGCGAGCACAGCTGTTTGCCGAAGGCGGTATTTTCACGCTGCTGAACTTTATCACCGGCGGCAACTTCGCGGTCTTTTCGATCTTCGCCTTAGGGGTGATCCCCTACATCACCGCCAGCATCATCATGCAGATTATGCAGACGGTGGTGCCACAGCTCGAAAAGCTGGCCAAAGAAGGCGAAGAAGGGCGCCGCAAGATCACCCAGATTACCCGTTACGGCGCGCTAGGCTTGGCCGCCGTCCAAGGCTTCTTCTTGGCAGTGGCGCTGCTCGGCCCGAGCGGCGCCTTAAAGATCGGCTGGGACAACGGCCTGTTCTTCTGGCTGGTGGTGATGATCACCCAGGTAGCCGGGGTAGCGGTGGTGATGTGGCTGGGTGAAAAGATCACCGAATTCGGCATTGGCAACGGCATCTCGCTGATTATCTTTGCCGGTATTGTGGCCGCCTTGCCGGGGGCTTTGAGCCAGCAGTTTGTGCTCATCGGCCGGGGCGAGGCCTCACCGCTCGGGCTGATCATCTTTTTGGGGACGCTACTCCTGGCTATCGCCGGGATGGCGCTGATCCAACAGGCGGAGCGCCGCATTCCGGTGCAGTATGCCCGCAAGGTGGTAGGACGCCGGGTGATGGGCGGCCAGAGCACCTACATCCCGCTGCGGGTCAACGCCGCCGGCGTCATTCCGATCATCTTTGCGGTTTCGGTCATCGTGCTGCCCAGCACGATGATCGGCGCCTTCCCCGAAGCGCTCTGGTTGCAAGCCATCGGTAACTGGTTCAACCCGGCAGTCTGGCAAGGGCTGATTACCAGCACTATACTGATTGTGGCCTTTACCTACTTTTACACTCAGATCTCGTTCGATCCGCGCCGCATCAGCGATAACCTACGTGAGTATGGGGGCTTCATCCCCGGTGTGCGCCCCGGCCAGCCGACTACCGAGCACTTGGCGCGCATTACCGGCCGTATCACGCTGTGGGGAGCGCTGTTCCTTGGCTCGGTCAACGCTATGCCGCAAATATTGGCCTGGCTTACCGGCCAAGGGGCGCTGGCGTTTGCCTTTTCGGGGACCGGCCTGCTGATTATGGTTGGTGTTGCACTTGACACTCTGCGCCAGCTTGAGTCGCAGCTCACTATGCGGCACTACGAGGGCTTTGTCAGCAAGGGGCGCATCCGTGGCCGGGGGGGGAGGCGCCTTTGAGCCATGAGGTGATCTTGCTGATGGGCCCGCCCGGGGCGGGCAAAGGGACCCAGGCCGACCGGCTGGCGCAGGGGCGCAGCCTGTTTAAGCTTTCGACCGGCGATCTGCTACGCGCTAATGTGCGAGCCGGAACGGTCTTGGGTCAGCGCGCCAAAGCGATCATGGATGCTGGTGGGCTGGTTCCTGATGAGATCATCATCGCCATGGTGCGCGATGAACTCAATCGTCGCCCATTACGCGTGCTGCTAGACGGGTTTCCGCGCACGCGCACGCAGGCTGAGGCGCTTGATCAGCTCCTGGCTGAGCTAGGGGGGGCGCTGAGTGCAGCAGTGCTGCTCGAGGTCGATGAAGCTGAGTTAATCAAGCGGTTGCGGAGCCGTGCGGCGCTAGAGGGGCGCAGCGATGACAATGAGGCGACTATTCGTAACCGGATGCGCGTCTATGCCGAACAGACCCAGCCACTGATCGATTACTACCAGGCCCAAGGGAAGCTCCGCCGCGTCAACGGACTCGCCAGTATCGACGAGGTGACAGCGGTTATCAGTGAGGTCTTGCCTTGATCCTAAAGCGCCCCGCCGAGCTGGCGCTCATGATTCAGGCAGCCGAGATCAATCGCGCTGCACTGGAGGCGATCGAGCCTCTCATCCGCCCTGGCGTTACCACCGCCGAGTTGAACGCAGTGACAGAGCGTGCTATCGTAGCGCGGGGCGGCACCCCGGCCTTCAAAGGGTATCGAGGTTTCCCTGCAGCCATCTGTACCTCTCGCAATGAGGTGGTAGTTCACGGCATTCCCGACCTTCGGCCACTTGAGCAGGGTGATATTCTTTCCATCGACATCGGCACCTTTTATCAGGGCTATGCCGCTGACATGGCTAAGACGTATGCGGTGGGTGCCATTTCACCTGCTGCCAGACGGCTCCTTGCGGTTACCGAAGCCGCTCTATATGCCGGGATTGCTGCAGCCCAGGCCGGTAACCGACTCGGCGACGTTTCCGCGGCCATCCAGAACGTCGTTGAGAAGGCGGGTTTTTGGGTGGTTCGGGAGTTTGTGGGACACGGCATCGGCCGGGAGTTTCACGAGAGCCCTGAGGTCCCCAATTTCGGTCGCGCCGGGACAGGGCCTGTCCTGCGCCCGGGCCTGGTTTTGGCCATCGAGCCAATGGTGACGGAGCGGCGCACTAGCGTGTCGATTCTGGAGGACGGCTGGACGGCGCCCACTGCGGACGGCAGTCTGGCGGCGCATTTTGAGCACACCGTTGCGATCACCAGCGACGGCCCGCAGGTCCTGACCGCGCCGGGCAGTCCTCTGGCGCACCGGATCGTGGTGCAAGGAGGAGCGCATGGCGCGTAAGAAGCCGGGAGCCAGGAGGGGTCGTCCGCCTAATGTCGAGCGCGAGCGCCCCGAGGAGACTTCGCAAGATACGATCCGCGCTGAAGGGGTGGTACTTGAGGCGCGGCCCAACACCACGTTTATGGTTCAGCTCGATGCTGGACCGCAGATACTGGCCCATGTGGGCGGCAAAATGCGGCGGCACTACATCCGGATTCTCCCCGGCGATCGGGTGGTGCTAGAGATCAGCACCTATGACCCGGAGAAGGGTCGAATCGTCTACCGTAAGTAGGAGATGCTATGAAGGTTCGCTCATCGGTTAAACCCATCTGCGACAAGTGCAAGGTGATTCGCCGCCATGGCAAGGTGTTTGTCATCTGTGCGGTGAATCCCAAGCATAAGCAAAGGCAGGGCTAGCATGGCTCGCATTGCAGGTATCGACCTCCCGCGCAATAAGCGTGTTGAACACGCACTGCCGTACATCTACGGCATCGGCCTCACCCGCTCACAAGCGATCCTGGCCAAGGCCGGAGTGCACCCGGATACACGGGTCAAGGATCTGGCTGAGAACGAAGTGATCAAACTGCGCGACATCGTTGAAAAAGAGTACCAGGTTGAAGGAGACCTGCGCCGCGAGGTGCAGCTCAACATCAAGCGCCTGATGGATATCGGCTGCTACCGGGGCTTGCGCCACCGCCGGAGCTTGCCGGTTCGTGGTCAGTCCACCAAAACCAACGCCCGTACCCGCAAGGGTCCGCGCCGTACCGTGGCCGGCAAGAAGAAGGCCGCCAAGAAGTAAGGGGTCATGATGGCTAAACCGGTTAAAGGCAAGACCAAAAAGCGCGTCAAACGCAACCTGGCGGAGGGCAAAGCCTTCATCCACGCCAGCTATAACAACACCATTGTGACCATTACCGATATGGAGGGCAATACCGTCACCTGGTCCTCGTCCGGCTCGATCGGCTACAAGGGTTCGAAGAAGGGGACCCCGTATGCTGCCCAGCTTGCGGCGGCTGATGCTACTCGCAAGGCGCAGAACTTCGGCCTTAACCAACTCGATATCGTTGTGCGCGGCACCGGCTCGGGCCGCGAACAGGCCATCCGGTCGATTCAGGCCACCGGTGTGCATGTTCGCTCGATCATCGACGATACGCCGGTACCGCACAACGGCTGCCGCCTGCGCAAGCGGCTGCGTCTGTCCTAAGGAGATTCATGGCAAGATATACCGGACCCGTTTGTAAACTGTGCCGCCGTGAGGGTACCAAGCTCTACCTCAAGGGCGATCGTTGCTATAGCGCTAAATGCGCCATCGAAAAGCGCCCGTATCCGCCCGGCCAACACGGTCAGCGCCGTGGCCGCAAGCTTTCCGACTACGGCATCCGCCTCCGCGAGAAGCAGAAGTTGCGCCGTATCTATGGGATGAGTGAGCGCCAGTTCCATAACCTCTTTGCCGCTGCAGTGCGCAACAAAGAGGCTACTGGTGAGGCTTTTCTGGCTCTCCTGGAGAGCCGCCTGGACAACGTGGTGTTCCGCTTGGGCCTAGCGAGCAGCCGGGCGCAGGCTAGGCAGCTAGTCCATCAGGGCCATATTGCGGTCAGCGGCGAGCGCCTTGATATCCCTAGCTATCAGGTCAGGCCGGGCAGCGAGATCGGCTTGGCCGGCAACGCCAAAAACTTCGACTTCATCCGCCAGAATGTCGAGGCCAATCGCCGCCGCAAGCTCTCGCCCTGGCTCGAGTTCGATGCCGATGCTATGAAGGGGCGGTACTTGCGCACGCCTGCCCGCGAAGACCTGGTAGTTCCGGTCAACGAACTACAGGTCATCGAGTACTACTCGCGCTAGGTAGCCATGCAGATTCAACCTGAGTTTAGAGCCAAGGTCAGCGAGCAGTACGGCGAGTTTGTGGTCGAGCCGCTGGCCCGCGGCTACGGTGTTACCCTCGGTAACCCGCTGCGTCGGATTTTGCTCTCCTCGATTCCAGGCACGGCGGTTACTAGTGTTTATATCGAGGATGTGTTGCATGAATTCTCAACTATTACCGGGGTTAAGGAGGATGTCATGCAGATCATCCTCAACCTCAAAGAGCTGGTGGTCAAGCTCTACAACCAGGAGCCGGTTACGCTGACACTGCGGGTTGATAAGCCGGGCAAGGTCACTGCGGCGCACTTCGAGGTGCCTGCCGATGCCAAGATCATTAATCCTGACTTGCACATCGCCACGCTGGCCAAGGGTGGCAAGCTGGTGATGGAGGTGCGTGTCGAGCCTGGTGTCGGCTACGTGTCGTCGGAGATTCACGCTACCAAAGACCGCATCAACTCGATTCCGGTGGATGCCGTTTTTACTCCGGTCCGCCGGGTCTCTTACCGCGTCGAAAATACCCGCGTAGGACAGAAGACCGACCTTGACCGGTTGGTGCTGCGAGTCTGGACTGATGGCTCCATCGAGCCGCGTGAGGCGCTGGACCAGGCGGTGGAGCTCTTGCGCACCCAACTTAACGTCTTTAGCCTGTCAGGCAATGGGGCAGAGCTTGAGGTCGAAAAAGTTCCGGTCATCACTATCCCCGTCAAGGAGCCGGCACCGCCGATCCAGCGGCCGGAGCTGGTAAGCTTAGAGAGCCTGGAGCTGTCTAGCCGGGTGTTGCACTCGTTGCAGGAAGAGGGGATCGATTCGGTAAACGCGCTCCTGGCCCTCTCGGAGCGTGACCTCAAGAAGGTCGCGGGGGTTGGGGATAAGTCGCTTGAAGAGATTAAGGAGCGCCTAGCCTCCCGCGGGCTGGTGCTCAAGAAGGAGTAGTTATGCGTCATTTGAGGAGCGGACGGAAGCTCAGCCGCAGCAGCAGTCACCGCACCGCCCTGGCGCGGGCGCAGGCGACGGCGCTGCTCCGTCACGGTCGGATTAAGACCACTGTGGCCAAGGCCAAGAGCCTCCGTCCTTATGTCGAAAAGCTGATCACTACCGCCAAAGGGGGTGACCTCCATGCGCGCCGCCTGGTGCTGCGCGAGATTCACGATCAAGTGGTGGTGCGCAAGCTGATGGACGATATCGCGCCGCGCTATCAGAGCGTGGCGGGAGGCTACACGCGCATCTACAAGTTAGGGACGCGCCGGGGCGACGGTATCCAAGAGGCGCTGATTGAACTGGTGGCAAACGAGGCGAAGTAGACCGCTAATATCACTCCAGTAACGCCTTTTGCAAGGCATCTCGAGCGTCTGCGTAGTAGAGGATACTGAGCTTCATGGCAATTTCGTCGGACAGGTCGTTGAGCTGGCGCCGTGCGGAGATCGGCGCCAGCAGCGTCAAAGGGCGGCGGCCGGTTGACGATCCGCACCCCCCTGCCAGGGCCGACGGTGACCTCTAACCGGTACAGGCCGCCGGGGCTGATCCCCCACACCTAGTACCGGGCGGGAGCGGATCCGCGCCGACCGAGCATTCGCTGTGCAGCTCGGGGAGCATTCTGTACATGCGTTGAGGAGGCGTGCAAAACACCAATATCGCTGAGCATTCCTATAAGGGCAATGACCTCTGCGAATCAATCACATAGCGAACCGGCCTGCCCAATTTCCTGACGTCCTTCTGCAGTTTCTTGACGTTGAACAGGCTCGCCAGCTCCTCCGGCGTTCTGGGCTCCCTGAGGGCAGCGGCCACGTATGGCCAAACGATCTCAAAGAGATCTCTATGTGACGGAGCCTCTTTTGCAGACGTTTCAGGGTGCTGGGCTCGGTTCGCTCCATTGCTTTTCATTGGAGTCTCGTGAAACAGAGCGCCGGACTGCGCCGCGCCGAGGCGGTCTTGGAGTGAAGTATTCGATGAGAACACCTCACGATCAAGCGGAATAGCCCCGCGCTCCAGAAGTACCTGGTTGCCGGGCAGCATAGGCCTGTCGTTGCGAACAAAAAGCTTCACCCAGCCGTGCTTTAAGTTCTCGGTCGCACCTGCCCAGGTTCCGCCCTCAGTTGACTATGCGACAACGCAGGCCCAGTCGCTCAGTGCATAGATATACTTGTTCCGATGCATGGCGTTGGCCACACTCCAGGGAGTCTCGGGAGAGAGGTCGGACACCAACACCAACCGGCCTTCCTGGAGCGGTTGCCGGTAATCGCGCTTCATACTTAGCAACGCCTTCGGGCAAGACGCCCACTACCGTGCCGCCCGTGTCGAGTGCGGTTGTCATCGCTTCGCGATCGACCCCTTTGGCATCCCCCGAAATCACCGTGATGCCCTCTTTAGCACACCGTTCGGCAAGGGTGTTCGTGAACAGCGACGCGGCTTCGTCGGCCTCCCTCGATCCCACAACGGCTAGACCACCTCGATCCAACAGCGCTATATCTCCCACGCCGTAAAGGAGTACTGGGGCGCGACTCCGCAGGAGTTATTTGAGCCGTTTGGGATAGCGGCCGTCGCCGCGGCTAATAATCCAAAGACCCTGGCTTGTCCACTTCTCCACCGCAAAGCCAAGGGCCACACCGCGCCCCAACAGCCCTTGCAGCCGCTCTAGACTTACCTTTTGCTGCTGCCATGCCTGCAGCTTGCTCTGTGTCAAGGGCGTTTTATTTTTGGACAGATCGGGCGGTTTAGAAGTTGACACTTTTGGCGGGTAGTTTAGGGCGGCATAATCACCTCCATTCCTGAGCTAGGCAGTCGTGAGCCCTGCCTCACGCCGATGCTTGAGGCGATAGGACTCGCCACGGATATTGATGGTGGTGGCATGATGGAGCAACCTGTCGAGCAGCGCGACGGCCAAAACCGGATCGGGAAAAACGTCTCCCCACTGGCCATAGGACTTATTCGAGG
>JAGXSO010000130.1 GCA_018333775.1 Truepera sp. | reverse complement strand
TTCAGCTCCACCCCGCGGTTATACAGGTTGGCAGCTACGTTGCTGGGCATGGCGATGAAATCCGCCCGGCCTTCCAGGGCCAGCACCCGCAGCTGATCCGGGTTGCGCCAGAACACCAGCTCCACCTGGTCGGCCACCTCCTGCAAGGCGCCGCTCTCCACCATGTGGATGAGGGGATAGGAGACCGTACCCGCGGGACCCGCCAGCACCAGCTTGGGCAGCTTAGCCGCCTGCGCTGAGCCGACCGGGATAACCAATAAAACCAGTAGCGCCGCCAAGAGAGCTAGCGCTCTTGGCAGGAGGGTAGGTGGTTGGATTGAAGGGGATAGCATTGATCTCTCCTTTCATTTGACCAGTGGTAAGAGCATGACCATCGGCTCCATGCTGCCCATTCATGGCTTGACTGCGACCAGCGCCACCGCGCTCAGGTTATCGGCATAGCGGTTGAGTATGGCCCGCATATGCAGGACCCGTCGCCGGGCAGCGGGTGTGCGCAGGATATTGAAGGCGATCTTCAGTGCGCGCAGTATCCCTTCGTCCGCCACCATCCGCGCCGGTTTGAGCAGGTGCATCGGGTTGGTAGCTTCGAACTTGACCTGCATCCCCGCCCCGGCTAGTAGCGCCTTCCACTCCCCCACCGTCAGCGGGCGGGCATTCACGCGGATGGCCTGAGCCAGTTCGCGCTGGATCTCCAGTTTCATCTCTTCGGTCAGGTCATCGGGCTTAAGACAGAGCTCATGGATCCCATAGCGCCCGCCCGATCTCAACAGGCGCGCCGCCTCCTGCACGATCCCGGCCTTTTGGGTATCGCTTTGCATAGTCAGCATCGCCTCGCCGTACACGGCTGAGGCACAGCCCGACGCCAGCCCGCTCTGCCCGGCATCTCCCACGATGATCCGCCGGGCTGGCCCAGCCACCGCTCGGCGCGCCACGGCCGCAGCCGACTCGTCGCGCTCGACGCCAGTGTAAGTGCGGGGCTGGCGCAGCAATACTAGCCCGGCAGTGAATCCCAGCCCTGGCGCGAACTCGACCACGTCATCGGCCGGAGTGATCTTCAGCGCAGTAATCAGTTTCTCGGTCAGTTCACGGCCACCCGGACGCAACACCCGCTTGCCCATACGCGCCAACAGCCAGTGGCCAGGCGCCTTGTCCAGCTCTGGGCCGCTTGCTGCTAGCGTATCGTGCTCTTTGCCAGGCGCTACGGCGCTTGCGGGCTTGCCGCTTAGGCTTTCCGGCTGGCCTTCAGTAGACATTTTGACCACGCTCCTTAGAAAATCCGAAGTTAAGCATTCGAGTGGGGGCGACCCCCTGTGGTCGCCCTGGTTTCATACGCGGTGGCGAACAAACGTTCATGGGTAACTCTCCCGCTTAGCTAATTCCGAGTCAGATACTCGGTATTAGTCGAACCATAGCAACTTTAAATCCGACTGTCAAGATCGGATAAGAAACCTCGCCTTGAGGCCAAGGTGGTTAAAAAAGGTGATTAAGAGAAGCCTGCGCGCTTAAGCAGCGGCTTGCCCGCTACGTAGACCTCGGCTACGCTCTCCTGGCGCGCCAGCGTAAACAGCGCCCCCAGCGTAGCCTCCGCTGAAGGGCTGTGCTGCAACACGGCCTCGAGCGTGCTCCCGGCGGGCGGGCGCAGCAACACGAAGTCAGCGCTCTTGCCAGGATTTAAGTCGCCTATCTCGTCGGCTAGTTTAAGCGCTTCGGCCCCGGCACGGGTCGCCAGATAGAGGAGTTGGGCCGGGGTGAGTGGGTAGCCTTGCAACATCTGCCCCTGGTAAGCCGCTAGCGCTTCGCCGAGCAGGCACAGGCCGGTCCCAGCCCCCACGTCGCTGCCGAGGGCCACGGTGAGGTTATGAGCCAGGTGGCGGCGCAGCGGGAACAGGCCGCTGCCCAAAAAGGCGTTGCTGCTGGCGCAGTGGGCCACGCTCGAGCCCCCCCTGGCCAGCCGCTCGAGCTGCTCGTCGCTAGCGTGGAGGTTGTGAGCAAAGACCGAGCGCGGCCCCACCAAGCCGAAGCGCTCATAGGTAGCCAGGTAGTCCTCAGCCCAGGGAAAGAGCGCGGCGACCGCAGCGACCTCCTCGGCGGTTTCATTGAGGTGGGTGGTGAAATAAACGCTGGGAGCCTCTTGCAGCAGAGCACGGCACACCTCCAACAGCGCCTCGCTGCACGAGAGCGAGAAGCGCGGCGTGACCGCGTAGCGCAGGCGCCCGCGCCCGTGCCAGGCCTCCAGCAGCGCCCGGCTCTCCTGGTAGGCCCGCTCCGGAGTAGTGTGCAGGGCCGGTGTTAGCTGCCGGTCGCCTAATACCAGCCCGCTGGTGATGCGCAGCCCCAGCTGCTCGGCCTCCTCGAAAAAGACCTGCATCGCCCCGGCGAAGTGCGCGCCGAACACTAAGGCCGCGGTAGTGCCGTTGCTAGCCAAGAGCCGCAAAAACCGCCGCGCCTGTGCACGCGCGTAGTCCGGCTCGGCAAAGGCCTCTTCGTGCGGCAGGGTACGGGTCTTAAGCCAGTCGAGCAGGCGCAGGCCCATCGCGCCCACTATCGGGAGCTGCGGATAGTGCACATGGGTGTCAACCAGTCCTGGCAGGAGGATCATCCCTCGCGCATCGATGACCGGCGCCTCGGCATAGTCCCGCCGCAGCGCGGCGAACTCCCCTACCGCCAGGATGCGCCCCCGAAAGGCGATAGCGCCATCCGCAACAGCCTCCAACACGGACGGCTGAGTGAAGGGGTTGCCGGGGGTATGAAATAACTGAGCGCGGATCAGCGTGGTCATAATGGGCGCTTTTATTCTATACGCCACGCAGTGGCCATGACGTTAATCCCCCCGGCTTGCTTTAAGCCCCCCTTACCAAGGGGGGTTGGGGGGATTTGGCATCTGGTACGGCGTGACAAGTCGGCTTCTCACGGTGTGGGGTCGGCCTCGATGATGAGCCCGTTAAAGCGGTTAGCAGCCGCTGTGAAGCCTTCTTGCACGAACACCTCAAGCGCCTCGGCGGCGCACTCGAGGACTTGCGCCAGCAGCGCCGCTTCGTCGTCGCGGAAGCGGCTTAACACCCAGCTCTCGGCGGTGATACCCTCAGGCGGACGTGAGATACCGACCTTGAGGCGATAAAAATCAGGGCCAAGCCGTGCAGCGATGTCAGAGACCCCCTTTTGGCCGCCGGCGCCACCGCCCTGCCTAAAGCGCAAGCGCCCTAGCGGCAGGTCCAGGTCGTCATGGACCACCAGCAGCTGATTGGGGGTGAGGCTCTGGCGGGTGGCATATGCCTGCACCACCTGGCCGGAGCGGTTCATGTAGGACTGGGGCTTAAGGAGGGTCACCCGGCCCCAGGGCGCCTCCTCGGCCAGCCGACCGCGACGAAACGCCAGCCCTTGTCGGCGCGCCAGCGCGTCCAAGACCAGAAACCCGGCGTTGTGCCGGGTCTGTGCATAAGCCGGGCCAGGGTTGCCTAGCCCGACCACTAGAGAGGCTGGGCGTTCCAGTCTTACTCCTCTTCTTCCTTGCCCTTGGCAATGACTTCTGGCTCAGTAGCCGCAGCTTCGGCAACCGTTTCCTCCGCTACGCGCGGCGGTACTACCGCTACCAGGGTCAGCTCGAGGTCATCGAGGATCTCGGCTTCAGCGGGGAGAAGCGCTTTGAGGTCGGAGACGTGCAAGGAGTCGCCGATCTTGAGCGCGCTGACATCGACCATCAGGTGCTGCGGGATAAGGCGGGGCAGGATGCTGATATGCACCTCGCGGCGCTGCACGTCGAGCTGGCCACCCTCACGCGACCCAGCCGCTGTGCCCACAAACTCAAGCGGGATGTAGACATCGACCAGTTGACCGGCGGTGACCGCGTAGAAGTCAGCGTGAACAGGGAGGCGCTTGCGCTTATCCATCTGCACCTGCTTGACCAAGACCTCGTGGTTCTGGCCATCGATCTCTAAATCGATAATGCTCGAGGTCCCTTGTACGCGGAACACCCGATCAAAGGTCTTTAAGTCGACTGCGATAGGGATATTAAGCTCTCGGTTGTATACCACCGCAGGCATCTGCCCGGCCAGGCGCAGCGCGCCGGCCTTGCCTGGGGTACGTCTGCTTGCCAGTAACTTCATTTCTCCTCCTCAAAGCTCTTGGGTGGAAACAGGGCGCTTACCGAACCGTTCTCGTGAACGTTGCGAATGGCGGCCGCCAGCAGTCCGGCCACCGAAAGCACCTTGATACGCTCGCTCTGGCCGTGATATGGCACGGTATCGGTGACATAGACCGCACTGATAGCTGGGTGCTTAAGCCGGTCAAGGGCGGGGGGGGTAAAAACGGCGTGAGTAGCAACGAGGGTCGCGTCAGGGTGGGCACCTAGCTTAAGCAGCGCCTCGATCCCGCGCACCATGGTGCCAGCGGTCGAGATCATATCATCCATCATGATCGGCCGGAGCCCTTTGATCGCGCCGATCACGTGGATGACCTCAGTCTCGGTCGGGCTGTTGCGGCGCTTATAGAGCATAGCCAGCGGCAGACCCAGGTAGTTAGCCAGGCGCCGCGCCTCGTGCGCGCGACCGACATCGGGCGACACCACTACCGCGTCGCTTAAGTCGCTGGCCTTAAGGTGATCGCCGAGGATGCCTAGCGCCGTTAGGTGATCGACCGGCACGTCAAAAAAGCCTTGGATCTGGCCGGCGTGCAGATCGACGGTAATGACCCGATCGACCTTGACCGTTTCCAGCAGGTTGGCCACCAGCTTAGCGGTAATCGGCTCGCGCCCCTGCACCTTTTTGTCCTGCCGGGCGTAGCCGAAATAGGGGATGACCGCGTTTACCCGCCAGGCTGAGGCCCGCCGCAAAGCGTCGACGAACACCAACAGCTCCATTAGGTGATGGTTGACCGGCGCACAAGTGGACTGGATGATGTAGCAATCGGCGCCGCGCACCGACTCTCCGATCTGGATGCGCGTTTCGCCGTCGGGAAACTGCGATACGATGCTGCGCGCCAGCTCTTGCCCCAGATGGCAGGCCACCGCGCGAGCTAACTCCGGCGTGGCCGAGCCGGAAAAGAGTTTAAGTTCGTCACCTATTGCCATCGCTATCCATCCCTGTCACCTAGCGCCACCACGCCACTGGAGAGTATACCTATCTAGCGCCTTTGCCGCCATAGCTCTAGCGCGCATACTCCACCGCGCGCGACTCCCTGACCACAGTCACTTGTACCTGGCCGGGGTATTCCATGTCCTGTTCGATGCGGTTGGCGATATCGCGGGCCAGCAGCACCGCCGAGGCGTCATCGACCTGGCTGGGCTCGACGATGATGCGGATCTCGCGCCCGGCCTGAATAGCGTAAGACTTCTCCACACCGGGGAAGCTGGTAGCGATCGTCTCGAGCGCCTCTAAGCGCTTTAGGTAGGTCTCGAGCGTCTCACGCCGTGCGCCTGGGCGCGCCGCCGAGATGGCATCTGCCGCCTGCACGATCACCGGATAGAGCGTCTCGGCACGGTCTAGCTCGTGGTGCCAGGCGATGGCATCGATTACCTCTTTGGGCTCGCCGAAGCGCCGGCCCAGGTTGGCGCCAATTTCGGTATGACTCCCTTCAATCTCGCGGTCGATGGACTTGCCGATATCGTGCAGCAGCCCGGCGCGGCGCGCCAGCGCCTCATCCAGTCCCAACTCAGCCGCGATAATGCCGGACAGGTGGGCTACCTGCACCGAGTGCTTTAGCACGTTCTGACCGTAGCTGGTGCGAAAGTGCATGCGACCCAAGAGCTGCACCATGCCCGGCTTCAAGCCGACCACATTGGCCTCTAAGGTCGCCTCCTCGCCGCGTTCGCGGATATAGCTCTGCATCTCCTGCTGCGCCTTTTGCACCACCTCTTCGATGCGGGCCGGATGGATGCGCCCGTCGGCGACCAGCTCCGAGAGCGCCAGCTTGGCCACCTCACGGCGCAAGGGGTTAAACGAGGAGAGCAGCACCGCCTCCGGGGTGTCGTCGATGATCAGATCCACGCCGGTCAGGGCCTCGAAGGTGCGGATATTGCGCCCCTCGCGGCCGATGATCCGCCCCTTCATGGCATCGCTGGGGATCGGCACCACCGACACGCTAATGGCCGCCGAGACCTCGCTGGCGCTGCGCTGGATGGCCTGGGCGATGATATTAAAGCTCTTGCGCTTGGCCTCGACCTCGGCCCGCTCAATGGCGTAGCGGATGCGGCCCGCCTTTTCGCGCTCGAGTTCGGCGTCAAGCCGGTGCAAGACGATCTCTTTAGCCTGCTCGCGGCTGAGCTGAGCGATCTCATAAATCCGCTGCTCGAGCCCCGCCTCCTGCTCTAACAGCACCTCCTCGCGCTGCTTGAGGGCCTCGATCCGCTCGTTGAGGCGCTCTTCTAGCTCGTCAAGCTTAATAGCGCGGGCATCTTGCTGCTCACCCCGGCGGGTTAGGCGCTCCTCGATTACCTCAACCTTGTCACGGTCGCGGCGCAGCTCCTGCCGGGCTTCGCGCAGCGCCTGCCGCTCCCGCTCCAGATCCTCGCGGGTGCGGTCGAACTCGGCCTGTAAGGTCTGCCGGGTGCGCGCCAACTCCTGCTCCAAGAGCTGTTTAGCACGCTCAGCCTCCTGCTCGAGCCGACTCCGCTCGGCGCCGATCAGCTCGCGGGTCTCAGCTTCGGCCTGCTGCAACAGGCGCTTGGTCTCACGGTCAGCGTCGCGCCTGATGCGCTCGGCTTCACCCCTGATACGTTCAGCTTCACCTCTGGCCTGCTCGAGCAGGTTCCGGTCACGGCGCTGGCGCAGCAGCAGGCCCAAGCCCAAGCCGACCAGCAAGGCCAGCAGGAGCTCGAGCACCGGGAGATTCATTCGCCCTCCTCAGCATCGCTGCTAGCTTTGCCCTTATACTTGCCGGGCTCTCCCTTAATAGCGCTTACCACCTTGGCCCTGATCTCCTCAGCGGTGGCCGGATTATCTTGCAGGAAGGCCGCGGCTTTTTCTTTACCTTGCCCGATGTTGGCGCCCTCGTACTTGAAAAAGCTCCCCGACTTCTGGATGATGTCGAGGTCGGCGGCAATATTGATGAGATCGCCAAGCTTATCGATCCCGCGACCGAACATGATCTCCACTTCGGCCTCCTTAAAGGGCGAGGCGACCTTGTTTTTGGTGACCTTAACCCGCACCCGGTTGCCAACCTTATCCGCACCGGACTTAACATCGCCGATGCGGCGCACCTCGAGGCGGACCGAGGCGTAAAACTTCAGCGCCCGCCCACCCGGGGTGGTTTCGGGATTGCCGTACATCACGCCGATCTTCTCGCGGATCTGGTTGATGAAGATCATGGTGGTCTTGCTCTTAGACAGCACGCCGGTCAGCTTGCGCAGCGCCTGGCTCATCAGGCGCGCCTGCAATCCCACGAAGCTGTCCCCCATCTCTCCCTCGATCTCGGCGCGGGGCACCAGCGCCGCCACCGAGTCGATCACCACCACGTCCACAGCGCCGCTGCGCACCAGCAGCTCGGCGATATCGAGCGCCTGCTCGCCGGTGTCGGGCTGGCTAACGAGCAGGTCGTCGGTGTTGACGCCGAGCGCCTTGGCGTAGCCCGGATCGAGGGCGTGCTCGGCGTCGATAAAAGCCGCCACGCCGCCGGCGCGCTGCGCCTCGGCCACGATATGCAGGCTCAGGGTGGTCTTGCCGCCCGCTTCCGGGCCGTAGATCTCGACGACACGCCCGCGCGGCACGCCGCCGACCCCCAGCGCCAGATCGACCGACATCGAGCCGGTGGAGATGATCCCCTGCTCGAGCGGGTTAGTCTCGCTGCCCAGCCGCATGATCGCCCCCTTGCCAAACTGCTTCTCAATCTGCAGGAGGGTGTTGTCCAAAACCTTCTTGCGCTCTTCCATGGTTGCCTCCAAAGCGCTGCGTAGCGGCTACGGCTTGGCTCTAAGCTGCGACCAGAGGAGCGCCAGCAAGGTATAAGCGGTGCGCTCCCGAATCCACTCGCGCTCGAGCGGGGGGAGCCGAAGCTGCTTGACCACCACTCCACCGGGCCCACTGAGGGCCACATAGACCTCACCTACCGCTTTCCCCTCGCTGGTATCAGGCCCCGCCACGCCAGTGGCAGCCAGTCCATAATCGCTCGCAAATAGCCGCCTGGCAGCGTTCGCCATCGCCTGCACCGCCTCTTCCGAGACGCTGCCGTACCGCTTAAGAAGGTCGCGGGGCACACCGAACGCCGCCTTCGCCTGCGCACCGTATGCTACCACGCCGCCGCGGTAAACAGCCGATGCCCCTGCCGCCGAGGTGAGCAGCTGTGCAATAAGCCCACCGGTAAGCGACTCCATGCTGGCGACCGTCTCACCGCGCTCGCGCAGCCGCTGCTGCAACAGCATCGGCAGCTCGTCGCTATCGCTGCCCCAGAGGTACTCACCCAGCCGCTGCTGGACCTGCTCAAGCGCTGGCTGAGCCAGCTCCCGGGCTTCGGCCTCGCTCGCCGCCTTAGCCGCTACCCGCACATGGACGCCGTCCCGCTTGGCGTAGGTAGCCACGCTGGGATTGGCCGACAGCGTCAACTCCCCAAGCAGCTCCGCCACCGCCGACTCGCCGATTCCCTGGGTCTTGAAGGTCTGCCTAAACAGCGCCGCGGGCGGCAGGCTGAGCCTCGACACCACCTCGCTCAGCCACATCCGCTGCAGCTCGCGGGGCGGACCGGGGAGCGCTACTATCCGCTTCCCATCAGGGCGCCGCACCAACCAGCCCGGTGCCGTGCCGATGGGATTGGGGAGGGCCTCGGCAGACGGGATCAGCCAGGCCTGCTTGAGGTTCCTCTGCGGCATGGGGCGGTTGGTAGCAACAAAACGTGCGCGCAGATTAAGCGCTAACCCCTCATCGATCTGCGGCGTCTCGCCGCAGACAGCGGCCAGGGCTTCGCGCGATAGGTCGTCATCGGTCGGCCCTAATCCCCCGCACATCACCAGTAGATCGCTGCGGGCTAGCGCTTGGCGGATGGCTGCGGTTAGGCGCGGCAGGTTATCCCCCACCCGCTGCGACCAGTAGACATCCACGCCGCGTTGCGCCAAGTCCTGGGCCAGCCAGGCCGCATTAGTATCGACGATTTCGCCGAGCAGCAGCTCGGTCCCGACGCTGAGCAGCTCAGCGATCATATGGAAGCTGCTCCAGCCATGAACCGCGGGGGACCACTTGAATACTTGTCTACTTGACTACTATGACCCCACACAAGCGCCAGCATAGCAGCCAGCAGCGCGGCCTGTAAGAATTCTGTAAGAGTTCGGTCGCTATAGTGAGGTGTGTTTAGCCGCCGCGCTAAACATTTGGAGGGTTTTCCCTCCACCATCTCCTCTCTAAGGAGCCTCGCGCCCCCCACGCGGGGCTCCGCTTATGCGATGGCGGCGGCGCAGGTAATAAGAGAGCACCAGGCTAGCAAGCAACACCGCTCCTGAGGCCAGCAGTAGCCGCAAGTCAATAGCTGGACGGAGCTGCGCTAGGTCGCCT
This sequence comes from Truepera sp., assembly GCA_018333775.1. The sequence goes on along the minus strand of JAGXSO010000130.1, from coordinate 2,559 downwards.
TCAAACGAGGCGCCAAGGAGCACCGCGCCCAATAGCCCAGGCACGCTGCCAATTGCGGTCGCTAGGGCAAAGGCACCCAGCCCAACCCCCACCAGGCCCGAGGCGTAGTTAACCAGATCGCCGGGGAGGAAGATCAGGCGGCTTATTAGCACCGCCTCAAAACCGTTGCGCCGCAACTCTAACGCCAGGCGCTGAGCGCCGGTGCGCGGCTCGGTCAGCCGGTAGCCAAACAGCCGGGCGATGCTGTAGCCGATAATGGCTGACATGAGGGTGGCAAGGGTGGCATAGAGCATTCCCAAGAGCGGCCCAAAGACAAAACCGGCAGCCATGCTCAGCGGGGTAAAGGGAAAAAGCAGCAGCGGGCGCACTGCGTAGGCGCCAAAGAAGATCGCCAACCCAAGGGGGTTATCGGCCATTAGGTCGACCAGTCGATCGACCAGGTACAGTGGGCTTAAGCCTTGAGCCTGGCTATACCACCAGAAGGCGGCAATTAGCGCTAGCCAAAACGCCAACGCTATCAGCTTGGGGGCACGAAGTGTCGCCATGCAGCGCTATGCTAGCGCAAAAACGCATGAGAGCGGGTAACGCTAGGCAGGCCGGCAGTTTGTGCTAGAATCTAACGCTGCCTTTATGAGGCGAGCCTACGCAAAGGGAGGTGACTTAATGAAAACACACCGCTACACCCTCACCCTGATCTTTGACCCCAACCTCAACGAGGCGCAACTGCAGATCGAAAAGGATGCCGTGAATGCGCTGCTGGCTCGAGTAGAGGGCGAACTTGTCGAGGCAGATGAGTGGGGGTTGAGACGGCTGGCCTATCCGATTCGCAAACTGACCGAGGGGTACTACGCGATTTACACCCTAAAGCTACCTAGCAGCGCCCCCAAAGCGCTAGAGTCGGCGCTGCGGCTACGCGACAACGTTATGCGCGCACTAGTGGTGCGCGACCGCCCGGAGTGGCACACGCGCAAAACTCCAGAAGCTAAGACCGAGGCGACACCTGCCGCTTAAGCGGCTGTAAGCTGGTGCGCATTGTGACTAGGAGGAGGTCATGGCCAGAGGCCTAAATACCGTCTACTTGGTAGGCACACTGACCCAGGCGCCCGAGTTGCGCTACACACCGGGAGGGCTGGCTATTTTGCAGCTCAGTGTGGGCGGCAACGACCAGGTCTTGGGCGATGACGGCCAACAGCGCGAACTGGCCTGGTATCACCGCGCCACGCTGTTTGGCACCGCGGCCGAGACGCTCGCCGGGCAACTGGCGGCAGCCACGCCGGTGCTACTTGAAGGCCGCCTCGACTACCGCAGCTGGGAAGGCCAGGACGGGCAGCGCCGCAGCTCGCTGGACATCATCGCCTCGCGCGTTGAGGTTATCAAGTTGGGGGCGCGCCGGGGCGAAGCCACCGTCACCGATACCAAGGGCCAGCAGCGCCTGCGCGAGGCCCTCAATCAGGTAACAGTGATCGGCAACTTAACCCGGGACGCCGAGTTGCGCTATACCCAGAGCGGTAGTGCCGTGACGCGCTTTAGCGTCGCTGTCAACGAGTCGTATCAGGCCAAGGGCGAATGGCAAGAGCGCACCCATTACGTTGATGTCAACGTCTGGCGCGAACTAGCTGAAGCCTGTGGCGAGCTTAAAAAGGGCGACCCGGTGTTTGTGCTGGGGCGCCTGGTCAACGACTCCTGGACTGACAAGGATGGCAACCGGCGGTACACGACGCGCATCGAAAGCTCGCGCGTCGAATTCTTGACCCGTGGTCCCGGCGGTGGTGGCGCCGGAACCCGCCCAGGCGCAAGCGACCAGGGCGCCCAGACGAGTCAAAAGCTGGATATCGATGAAGAGTTTCCACCAGAAGAGGACTTACCGTTTTAATGGCTCAAGATAAACCCCGAGGCAAAAAATTCGACCGCGATGCCAAACGAGGCGCCCGCCGCAGCAGGCGGCCCAAAGTATGCCAGTTTTGTAGCGGCGAGCTAGAGCTTACCGATTACCACGACGGCCGCATGTTGCGCCGCTACATCTCCGATACCGCCAAGATCCTGCCGCGCCGCCGCACCGGGGTGTGCGCCAAGCATCAGCGTAGGCTCGCTACCACTATCAAGCGTGCGCGCATGCTCGCCATTATCCCCATCACTGAGAAGTTGGTACGCCGATGAATGTGATCCTGCTCGAGCCCGTCGATAACCTGGGTGAAGCTGGGCAGGTCGTTAGGGTGCGCCCTGGTTATGCCCGCAACTACTTGATCCCGCAAGGGCTAGCCTTACTTGCCACCAAGTCGAATCAGGCCGAGCTTGAAGCCCGCCTATCGCAGCGCGCCAAGCAGCTCACCGAGCGCAAGGGCGACGCCCTGCGGCTCAAGGCTCTGCTGGCCGAGGCCAGCCTGGAGATTAAAGTTAAAGCTGGCGAGGGTCGCATCTACGGCTCGGTCACCAGCCGCGATATCGCCGAGGCGGCACAGGCTACCTACGATGTGCAGATCGACCGCCGCAAGCTAGAGCTAGCCCAGCCCATCAAGGAGCTTGGCGAGTACCCGATCATCTACAAGCCTCATCCCGAGG
>JAGXSO010000129.1 GCA_018333775.1 Truepera sp. | reverse complement strand
GCTCAGACTCGGAGCCGAGTAGGTTGCGCATCCGCTCGCTGAAGCGCTGCGGGATCACGGCCATGACTCCCAGGTGCCCCGTCTCTTCAGAGCGGATAGGAAGTAGGAAGTGGGATGTGGGGAGTAGGGAGTGGAGGTAGCATGTAAAGGTGTGGGCTTCGGTTCATCCCATTGCGGGTTGGCAGTTTAAGCTGTCCCGATTAATAACCCCACATATGCCAGATACAAAACCAGGAAGGCTCCGCCTTCCCGCCGCCCCAGCCGTGACCCGGTAAATAGGAAGGGCCACAGCAGCAGGCTGATGCCTAACATTACCAACATGTCGCGCTGGACGATCTCCCAGGGCAGGCCGATCGGTTGCACTAAGGCGGTAAAGCCCAGAATGGAGAGGATGTTGAAGATATTTGAACCGACGATATTGCCTAAGGCGATGTCAGGCTCGCGCTTGAGGGCGGCTACAATGGAGGCGGCCACCTCGGGCAGGCTGGTTCCAGCCGCCACGATGGTTAGACCGATAATCAGCTCGGGTACACCAAAGCCTCGGGCCAGCTCGACCGCGCCCATTACCAATAGGCGAGCTCCTGCTGCCAGCAGCACCAACCCCACTACTAGCCCCACATAGGTGCGCCAGTCAGCCCTGGTCTTAGGGCTATCGCCATATTCCTGCTCAAACTCGCTTTGCACCTCAGCCGCTTCACCCTGGTCGGCGCGATATAAAAACCAGATGTACAGCCCTAGCAGGGCCACCAAGAGCAGACCCTCCAGCCGGCTTAGGCCATGGCCGGAGTAAAGGAGCGGAAACAGCAGCAAGGTCACGCCGATCATGATCGGGACTTCGCGCTTGATGAAGCGAGCCTGGACCGCAATGGGGGCAAGCACAGCGGTGACGCCCAGAATAGCCAGGATATTGAAGATATTGGAACCGATCACATTGCCGATGGCAATTCCGGGACTGCCCGTCAGGGCCGCCGCCAGGCTGGCGGCTAGCTCAGGGCTGCTGGTGCCAAAGGCCACCACGGTCAACCCTACTACCATGGCACTGATCCCCCAGCTACGGGCTAACACCACCGAGTTGCGCACTAACCACTCCCCGCCAAAATAAAGCAGCACGATGCCGCCAGCCATTAAGAGAATACTGAGCAGAGCTTCCATTACCTGCCATATTAACCTTCTGCCCGCCTACTGGTCCAATCTGACTCGGGTGCATCTCAAACAGCCAAGCTCAACGGCGCGTCACAACGGAATCCCAACTGATCATTGAAGCCAAAGCGAAATTGGCTAGGACTGTGGACACGTTCGTTGCAGCGGGGGTTGGGCGATTTAACCCATGAGCCTGTCGTACTTGTCATGGCTCCCTATCCACACCCAGATGAAGTCGGCGCCGTCCTCAACCGCCAAAGCTCGGTGGTTCAAACCGACCCGGGCAGACCAGTAATGGCCGACCTTCTTAAACCGCAAAGAGGGGTGACTCGGGTTTGCTTTGAGCAACTCGAAGTTTTTTCTGGCCAGGTGCTGGATTGGCTCAGGTAAGGCATAAAAGCGTTCCCAAAACTGAGGGGTCGTTCGGTGCACTCACAGGTCCTGTAGCCTCCCTTGAGCTTTGGCCGCTTTCGCCTCTTCGAGCAGAACGTCGAGCTTCCCAGCTGCTACATCGGCCTCAAGCTGCTCATCCCAGCGCTGCCAGTCCTTTTCTGCGAACCACTTCCTTAAGCGAGCGAAATCCTCTTCGGACAGAGCCTCAATTTCGGCTTTAATGTGCTCAACTCGTGCCATTGACCTTACCTCGTTCGCCTACCTGCCGTCACTTTCGATTATAGTATAGAGGAGATTGCGTCCAAGGCGATTCCGTCACCATGAGAGACTGAGGAACGCCGCTTCTGGATCCTTAGCGAAGACTTCAATCGCATCCACCTGGTGCCTCAGCAGCCGCTCGATATCCAAAGTTGAGCAATTGCCCAGCCGTACCCAGACTACCTTTGGTGGTGGCCCAAGCACGAAACTTCGTTGGTGAAAATCTGAATCCTTGGAAACGATCATAAATCCATGCTGCTTCGCATAGTCCCATACCACAGGATCATCCGCAGTCTTGAGACTCACGTCTCGCACATGCCGCGAGCCAGGGAATAAATCTTCCAGCGAACGCGCCAGTCGGTGTGAAAGGTTCTGATCGAACAGCAGTTTCACGCCGCAGGCGGCACCGTGGCAAGACGCCGCTCGCGGTCAGCGGCGAAAGCGATGCACGCCTTGAGGTCTTCACGGGTGAGATCGGGGAAGTCCGCCAAAATTTCTTCCTCGGTCATATCGGAGGCCAGATAATCAAGCACCTCGTATACAGTAATTCTGAGGCCCCGGATGCAGGGCTTCCCACCGCGTTTGTTGGGATCAATGGTGATGTAATCTCGGTAGTCCATAGTCAAGAGCTTAAGGATGATCCGCAGCAAAGGTCAAGAGCGAAAGAGGGAATCTAACGGTTGAGATTACCTGCCCGGCCCAGCACCGCGCGTCGATCTCTCTCTCCATAGTCTACCTGCGGCGCTGGATTGGGTCAGGTACATTGACTGGTTAGGCGACAAACCGCTGCGGAGTGCCCCTTCCACACTCACTCCAACACGATCTCCATCTTGTGCATGAGGAACCGATATCCGAGCTTCTGATAGAAGCCGATTGCCCGATGGTTGAACGCCCACACGGCAAGTTGCACGATTCGGTGTCCACGTTCCCGAGCCCACGCGTGCACACGCTCGATAAGAACCTCGCCCGCACCCAAACCCTGGAACTGGCGGTCTATGGCGATCTCGTTGATACTGACGCGGGGTACCGTCGTGAGATCATCGGGCTCTGTTTCGACGCTCGCGTGGACGTAACCGGCTAGTACACCAGATACCACGGCAACCAGCAGAAGACAGCGATCGTCCTCGATGGCGTCGGCATAAAAACTGGCTTGCCCGGCAAACTCCGGTGGCGGCCCGAACGCGGCATCACGGTTAGCCACCACCACCTCATGCACCTGTCGCCCGATACTGAGAATGCCATCAACATCCCCCGAGAGTGCTAAACGAACCAAGATATCACCGGACATATCCATTGAGTAGCCTAACTAGCAATTATACGGAGTAAGGAACGTGGCGGCAGGGGGGGTGCGGAGTCCGCTGGCCGCTAGATCAGCACCGGCTCCTCGTACACGCCGTAGACCTCACGCAGCACGTCCATCTGCTCGCCCAGGGTGCAGTAGGCGTGGGCGCAGGCCATGAATGCCGGCATAGTGTTCTGGTCGTTCTTAGCCGCCTCTCGCAGAGCGCTCAAGGCCGCTTGGGCCGCCTGGGGGTTGCGCTCGAGCCTCACTCGCGCTAAGCGCTCAGCCTGCACGCGCTCGACCTCTTTGTCGACCAGCAAGAGCGGCAGGCTGGGGTTATCCTCGACAAAGGCGTTGACGCCCACGATGATCCGCTCCTGCGAGTCGATCTCACGCTGCTGCTGGTAGCTGGCCTCGCCGATTTCAGAAGCAAAAAAACCGGCCTCGATAGCGGCCTCTACGCCGCCCAGGGCGTCGATCCGCTCGAGGTAAGCTATGGCCTGCCGCTCCATCTCGTTGGTAAGCGTCTCAAGGTAGTACGACCCGGCCAGCGGATCGACGGTGTTGGCTACGCCTGTTTCAAAAGCGATGACCTGCTGGGTGCGCAGCGCGATGGTAGCGGCCTCCTCACTGGGCAATGCCAGCGCTTCATCATAGGAGTCGGTGTGGAGGCTGTTAGTGCCGCCTAAGACTCCAGCCAGCGCTTGAATCGCTACGCGGGCGATGTTGACCAAGGGCTGCTGGGCGGTAAGCGACACCCCAGCGGTCTGGGCATGGGTGCGCAGCATCCAGGAGCGGGGGTTTTTCGCCCCATAGACCTCCCGTAGCTGCCTGGCCCAGATCCGCCGCGCCGCCCGCAACTTGGCGATCTCCTCAAAAAAGTCGTTGTGCAGGTTAAAAAAGAAGCTCAGCCGCGGGGCAAACTCATCGATGTCGAGGCCGCGCGCTAAGGCTTTGCGCACATAGTGAATGCCATCAGCCAGGGTAAAGGCCAGCTCCTGCACAGCGGTTGAGCCCGCCTCACGGATGTGGTAGCCCGACACCGAGATGACGTTCCACCTGGGCACGTGCCGGGGTCCCCACTCGAAGGTGTCGATCACTAACTTGACCGAGGGCGCAGGCGGGAAGATGTACTCCTTTTGGGCGATAAACTCCTTTAAGATATCGTTCTGGATAGTTCCGCCGACCTTGGTCAGGTCCGCCCCCCGCTTTTCGGCCATCGCCAGGTACATGGCCCAGATGGCGCTGGCCGGGCTGTTGATAGTCATCGAGGTGGTGACCTGCTCGGGGTCGATGCCGTCGAAAAGCACCTCCATGTCGGCCAGTGAAGAGACCGCTACCCCGCACTTGCCGACTTCGCCCCGGCTGAACGGGTGATCCGAGTCGTAGCCCATCAAGGTCGGCAGGTCAAAGGCGGTCGAGAGCCCGGTCTGGCCGGCTTCCAGCAGCTTCTTAAAGCGCACGTTGGTCTGCTCGGCGGAGCCGAAGCCGGCGAACATCCGCATGGTCCACAGCTTGCCGCGGTACATGCTGGCCTGGACGCCGCGGGTGTAGGGGTAGTCGCCGGGGTAGCCGAGGTCGCGCTCGGGCGAGAACTCCACTAAGTCGTCCGGGGTATAGATCGGCTCGACCAGGTAGTCAGAGAGCGTGCGAAAAGGGTAAGGCCGCTCGGGAAGCCGCGCCTTTGACTTGGCGTAGTCGGAGGCAAGCCAGTCTTTTTTCGCTTTCATGGTGAGAGTATAGCAGTATTACCACCACCAGCGCAGATTCTACCTGTGGAAACAGATATCACGAAGCAGAAGATTGGCCGACACGCAAATTTGGGGGAGGGTGTGGGAGGGGCGGGCTCAGCGAACAGCCCTTAGCTCGCCTCGCGCTAAGGCCCACACCTGTTCGGCCGCCATGATGATGGCGGGCCGATGGGCTACGACCAGCACCAGCCGCTCGCGGGCTTGCCTGGTCAGGGTGTTAATCAAGGCCTGCTCGGCCTCATGGTCGAGATTAGCAGTCGGTTCGTCGAGAAGCAGCATGGCCGGTTCGCTAAGGAGGGCTCGAGCCATCATCAACCGCTGCCGCTGGCCGCCCGACAGTCCGGCGCCGTCTTCGCGAAGCGCATAATCGAGGCCGCCAGGGAGGGCGCGCACCGTTTGCGCCAGCTCGACAGCGTCCAGGACGTGCCACAGCCGCGCTTCGGAATAGTTGCGAGCAAGCAGCAGATTATCGCGCAGCGTGGCGCGAAACAGCGCTACCTCCTGCGGCACGTAGGCGATATAGCGGCGCAGCGCCTCCTCGGTGTAATCGTCCAAACCGTGACCGCCGAGCAGGATGCGCCCGGTAGTGGGCCTTAGCAGTCTGAGCAGGAGCTTTAGCAGCGTGGTCTTGCCCGCGCCGCTGTCGCCGGTCAGCACCACTAGCGCGGGGCCACGCAGCTCAAGCTCGAGCTCTCTTAGCAGCGGCGTGCCGTCGGGGTAGCTAAAGCCGAGCTGCTGGAGCTCGAGCCGCGGCTCGACCCGCGCTGGGCTAAGCTGCGCTGCCCTGCTTGGGGTAGGGCCATCAAGCAGGCTATGCAAGCGTTGCGCGGCAGCTTTGGCCTGCTGGAGCAGCGCGTAGCCGCGCGGCAGGAGCTGTGCCGGCGTGGCAATAAGCGCCAGCAGCGTGATAAACGCAGTGACTTCACCTAAACTCATCGCCCCCTGCTGCACACTGGTAGCCAGCAATACCACCAGCACCGCGATGGCGGCAAAACCCAAGACCTGGGCCAGCGGGGTCTGGAGCCCGGCCCACAGCGCCCGTTCGCTCTGGGCTCGAGCGGTAGCAAGGTTGGCCGGTTGCAGGCGGGCCTGTAGGAACGGAGTTAGCCCAAAGGCCCGCGCCACTTCGAGCTGGCGCAGCCCTTCTTGCAGGTGGGCGCCGACCGTTTCGGTCTCGGCTTGAGCCCGCTGCGAGGTGCGCTGGATGCGGCGGCCTACCAGCCACAGCAGCAAAGCCAGCGGGACGATCAACACCAACAGGGTCAGGGTGGCGGTGGCGTTGAGATAGAACAGTACGACCAGGATAAAGGTAGCGGTCAGCGACTCGGCGATCAGCGTGCCCAGCCCGAACTGCAAGTAGATCTCGTTGTCTTTGAGGTCGTGGATGACGCGGCTGGCTAGGCCGCCGCTGCTCTGCGACGCGGCCAGTTGGTCCTGGCTCAGCAGGTGCCGATAGAGCCCCTCGCGCCAGCGGGCGCTGGTCTGCGCCGCTAGGCGCCCGAACAGCGCGTCTTGCGCCCACAGCGCCAGCGAACCTGCCGCCACTACCGCACCGCCGATCGCCAGCACGCGGGGCAGAGCGCTCAGATCGCCGGCTAGCAGCACAGCGTCAAACAGCGGCTGGACTACTACCGGCACTACCGCCACGCGCAGCAGGGCGTTGAGAGCAGCGGCCAGAGCGGCTAACAGGGTCAGCGCCGAGCGGGGGAGGAGCAGTGAGGGCATGGCTTTATAAGTCGGCCATAATAGCACTCAGGAGGTGCTTGGCCGCGCCCGGAGGCGGCATGGTGGCAGCTAAGCGGGCGCGGCGGCGGGCTAACTCGGCGGGGTTGCGCAGCAGGGCGGTGGCCTGGGCGACGACCAGCTCCGCGCTGACTACCCCTTTGATCTCGACCATCAGCTCCTCACCGGTCATGCTGTTAGGAAGCGAGACCGGCAGGCGCGGCGCGGCCAGCTTAACAGCTTGGCGTTTGAGGGCGTTGCCGACGAGCGGGACTAGCGACAGCCAGTGGCCGGGGCCTTCGAGCGGGATCAGTTCGGGGCGGTTTAAGGGCAAGATCACCAGGCTCGGCACCCCGGCCAAGCCTAGCTCGAGCGTGTTGGTGCCGGGGATGGTGATAGCCAACTGGGCGGCCTTCATGTGGGCATAACGCTCCTCTTCACTGACCATGTCGATGCGGCTACCGCTCGGGGTGAAGATGGTCTCACCCTGGCGCTCCCCGGCCAGGCCGCCGAGCGTAGCCCGCTCCTCGCCGGCGATCCCGGCGCGGATAGTTTCATCGCTCAACAGGCGACTGACCGGCCAGACGAAGCACGCCTCGGGGAAGGCTCGCCCCAGCGCGTCGGCTAAGGCGATCATGAAGGGGATCAGGTGGCGGGCAAACAGGTCGCGGCTGCCCGGTATCAGCACGATATGCGGCTTGCCGGGCTCAGGGATGGGGCTAGCTAGCGCCACCGCGTCGGCTACCAGATTACCGACTACTTCTAGCCGTTCTGCGGGGGCGCCCAGGAGCCGCGCCTTGCGGGCGGCGCGTTGATCGTGAACGAACAGTCGGCGCAGCTTAGGGTGCCAGTACGGGACGAAGCTGTAGCGATAAGCCGGGTAGTTAAGCCGGTTAGCCAGCTTGAGGGCAAAGCGGGTGTTGCCGCCCAGGCTGAGCGTGAAGCCGTGCGTATTGCCGAGACCGTCGGGCCGTTGGCCGGTGGTCATGAACCGGACGAATGCCTGCGGCGTGGTGACGGTATCGGCTCCGAAGGTGGCAGCGATACGCGCTTCGCTACCGCTGGCGAACTGGCAGGGGATCAGGCTGATGCAGGTTTTAACTCCGGGATAGCGCTGCCTCAGCTCGGCCAAGACCGGTTTGACCCAGGTGTAAAGCTCGCCCGGCCCGTTGCTGACCAAGACCGCTTCCACGGCGCTACCCGGCAAAGCCGGCTAAGCCGCGCCGCGAGCTATGCTTAAAAGCCAGCATCAGCCTAACGTCAGTGCTCTTCTGTGCTAGTTCCTCGAGCATCGCCCAGTCGCGGCGCCGAAAGGCGCGCAGAGCCCGCTCGAGCCCCTCATAGCGCGCCCCGGTGATGCCGCGCCGCATGAGCCCCACCCGGTTGAGCCGGTAGTGCTTGACCGGATTGCCGTTAGCCATGCTAAAAGGGAGGATATCTTGCCTAACGCCGCTCCAGCCGCCCACGATGGCGTAGGCGCCGACTCGGCCAAACTGGTGTACCCCGACGTTGGCTGACACGAAGGCGTAATCGCCCACCTCGCAGTGGCCGGCCAGCTTGACACCGTCGACCAGTGTGGCGCCGCGCCCCACCTGGCAGTTGTGCGACACATGAACGTGTGACATCACCAGCGCCTCCTCGCCTAAGCGGGTGTACTGGCCCTCGCCGGTAGCGCGGTGGATGTTAGTAAACTCGCGCACCTGTACCCCGCGCTCTAAGACCACCTGGCTCGTTTCGCCGCGGAAGTTGGTGTCCATCGGCTCGCCGCCGATCACTGCATAGGGGCCAATCCGGCACCCCTCGGCCAGGCGGCTGCCGCGCAGCAAGACCGTGCCGGCGTTGAGTACGCTGCCGGCCCCCACTACCACATCGGCCTCGATAACTACCAAGGGGCCGACTAGGACGTCCGGCGCCAGCTCGGCGCGCGGATCGATGACCGCACTGGGGTGGAGCTGGGCCATGTTAGCGCCGGGCGAACATAAACGACAAGGTCGCCTCAGCCGCAACCTCCGTGCCGACCAGCGCCACCGCTCGCACCTTGCAGAGACCGCGCCGGAACAGCAGGATCTCGCCGGTTAGGCGGAGCTTGTCGCCGGGGACTACCTTGCGCTTAAACCGGGCCTCGTCGATGGCGGCCAGGTAGCCGATACCGCCGTTGAGCCCGTCACGCACTGCCAGGCCGACCGCGCTGGCCTGAGCCAGCGCCTCGATGATCAGCACGCCCGGCATGACCGGCTCGTCCGGGAAGTGCCCGGCAAAGTACGGCTCGTTGAAGCTCACGTTCTTAAGACACTCGAAGTGGTCGCCTTCGATGGCAACGAAGGCGTCTACCAGCAAGAAGGGGTAGCGGTGCGGCAACAGCGCGCGGATGTCCATGGCTGAGTCTACCGCAGGGTTAGCGGTTGTGGCTCACGCTCATGAAGCAGCCGGGTCAGCCGGGTAGCCAGTTTGAGCGAGCGCAGGTCGTCTTCCAAGGTGCCGATCGGCGGGGCGCTCTGCCGGATGCGGGCTAAGAAGTGCTCGAGCTCTTGGCGCAGCGGGTTGTCCTCATGTACCACTACCCGTTCGACCTGCACGTGAGTACTGCCGCTGTCGTCGGGGAGTGGGCGGTAGATGCTCACTTCGGCATAGGGGTCCTTGCCGAAGTCGAGCCTGAAGGTCTGCTCGCGCTCGGCTACTACCAGCGAGCGCTCAGCGTCCGGCGCTACCCGGCTAGCCAGAAAGCGGGCGATACAGCCGTTATCGAAGACGATCTGCGCCGCCGCCACATCTTCAAAAGGGCTGCCGTTGAGCACATGCCCGGCGACGCTCACCGCGCGAATGTCGCTACTCACCAACCCCGAGACGATATCAATGTCGTGGATCATCAGATCTAAAATAACGCCCGCATCTTTAATGCGGGCGTTAGGCGTGAGCCGCCGGGCTTCGATCAGGTAAGGGCTTGTGACGCGGGCGCTTAAGAGTTGCACCGCCCGGTAGAAGCGGGTGATGTGGCCGACCTGGAGCACCAGGCCGTAGCGGCGGCTCAGCTTGGTGAGGTGTTCGGCCTGGGCTACTTCGGGCGCCACGGGTTTTTCTACCATCACGTGGATGCCGGCCTCCAGCAGCTGTTGCCCGAGCGGATAGTGGAGGCTGGTGGGCGCAGCCAGGCTGGCCGCCTCGGGGCGCTGATGCAGCAGCATAGTCTCGAGGTCGGGGTAAGTGGCTACGGCGTGCAGCGCCTTCGCTTCGGCGCGGCGCGCCTGGTCGGGATCGACTACCGCCACCAGGCGCGTGCTGGGGATGGCGGCGTAGACGTTGGCGTGATGCTTGCCCATCACGCCATAGCCGATTACGGCAACGCTTATGGGTTTCATGTCACCCCCTGGCTTACTGCTGATAAATGGGTCAGGCATGGGCACCTGTTAAGACACTAAAAGCTAGCAACTCACGCATGAAGTCGATATGCGCGCTGTGAGAGCCGCGCGCAACGGTGAGCGTGCCGGCCAGCGGGCGCCCCAGCAGGTAGAAGTCACCCAGAGCATCGAGCGCCTTATGGCGAACCGGCTCATCGGCATAGCGCAGCTCCGTGAGCGGCCCTTCCTGATCATAGACGATAACATAAGCCGGGCTGGCAGCGGTAGCAAGTCCTTGAGCTTGCAGTGTGGCTAGCTCCTTGAGAAAGCCGAAGGTGCGGGCGCTGGCGAGTGCCGGGTAGTCTGATGGCGCCCCCTCCCAGCGCTGACGCCCGATCGCCGGGTGGGCAAAGTCGATTTCAACCGCTAGGCGGGTGGGGCCGGGGCTAAGCGTTAGCCGTGTACTGCCAACAAGGAGGCTAAACGGCTCGAGCGGCGCCAGGGGAGGGGGCAGCGGCGGCGGCGGGCCGAGTGCGGCGAGCGGCTCGAGCCACGGCGCT
>JAGXSO010000128.1 GCA_018333775.1 Truepera sp. | reverse complement strand
CCGCGACAGCGGAACGCTGAGGGGTCATCGTGGGGTATGGGGTGGTCGGGCCAGTGTCCGCAGCAGCCTCTATATGGCGGCTTTGGTAGCAACTAGATTCAATCCCGCTATTCGTGCTTTCTATGAGCGGCTCCTCAATCAGGGTAAGGCTAAGAAGGTTGCCCTTGTCGCTGCCATGCGTAAGCTGCTCGTCATCCTCAACGCCATGCTTCGTACTAACTCCCCCTTTCGTACTGCTTCAGCAACCGCAGGGGCTTGACTTTTAAGACGGTTGCTTTCACCTCTCCATAATGATCGGCACCAGGACGGCAAACGTTCGCGCTTCGACGTTGAAGCCGGAGAGGATCTCCTGTTGCGTGTACCCCTCTGGGGCCAGGTAGTCATAGACAAGCGGGGCCACGGTCGGCGCGGGGCTGCCGCCGCCGACCCACTCCCCAGCGGTTCGGGCTACCGGCCGGATATGGTTGGGGCCGAACCCGTCCTGGGAGGCAACCAGCACGTAGTGCGCCCCGCGGATCTCTGGGAGCACGTTTTTCGGAATCCGCACCAGCACCAGCCGCTTCGCCGGATCGGCGGAGACGTCGATCAGATGCATCTCTCCATCGGCGGTGAACAGGTGCCTACCGTACTCTGGCCAGCCGGCCACCTTGACAAAGAAGTCCCACGGGTGGTCAGGGTGCAGCTGGATCTGCATCGCCGCTCCGTCCGGGTGCGCTTCGGTCAAGCCGCCCGGCTTGGTGTCCAGGTAGAGGTTGATGATGGGATGGCTGAACCCGAGCGGCCCACCCCACGGGTTGGGCAGGGCAGCAAACTCGAAGGCGAGCAGCCAGTTCTCGCCCTGATCGAAGATGTTGTAGCTAAGCAGGTCGAAGAGCCCTTCCTCAGCAAAGACACCGGCAGTCGGATAGACCAGGGTCCCCAGGCCGTGGTCATCGCCGGCTGGATCGGTGAAGGTTGCGATCACCTCACCGCCGACGAGCGCGGGTATGCGGGCGAGAAGCGGTTGCAGCGGTGCTGTTCCGCGGGCCTCGCCTTCCTTCTCCATCGCGATCCGCATCCAGATCGTCAGCTCCTCGGTCCGATCAAGCTCCAGCTCGGCGAACGGGATCTGGACCTCGATGGTGTCGCCAACCCGCACGATCCGCTGCGGTTGCAGCCGGATCTGGTTGTCCAAAGTCCAGCCTTCCATGCCGTTGGCAACGAACCTGAACACGTTGCCGCGACCGTCCGGCCGGAGATGATCGAATCGCGCTTGCACGAGTTGGGTCAGCGGGAAGCCGAGCTCTGCCCCCGCAAAGCGCGCTCGCGCGTTGATCGGCGTGCCCGGCTCAGCTCCGGTGTAAAAGCCGATGTACAGTACCAGGCGGTAATCTTCGCCGATCAGCTCGGTCGGCGGGAGGGTGGTGTCGGCCCGCAGGTAGAGGTGGTGCGTGTCGTAACCGATGAACGCGGCCTCGATCAGCCCTTCGGCTGCAAACGAGGTCGCGGCCTCCCATTCGCCTGGCTCGGTCGTCCCGTCGATCGTCGGGCTCACCTCGCCCAGCGGAGAGAAGAGCGGACTGAGCCGCGTGAACGGAAGCGCACCGGGTGTGACCGCGATCACGTTGGAGGGCGCGCGGTTAAACGAGCTGTCGACGGCGATCACTTGATAGCGGTACTCCTGCCCGTGCGCTACCGCCCGATCGGTGAACGAGGTTGCATCAGCTGGGAGTCGCGCCCGCTCCAAGGCTTCGCCCAACAATTCCCACGGCCGATCCCCGCTTCTACGAAGGACCTGGAGGTGATCAACTCCCTCTCTGTCCGGAAGCTCCCACTGGAGCACGACGAAGCTCGTCGCGTCGAGGCGATGGAGAAGCCGTGCCGGAGCGAGGGTTGCCGCCGGCGGCGGGGTGAGATCAGCCGTCGGAATAACCGTGAACCGCGGCCGGGTGGTATCCGGATAGGTAGCGACCGTCCAGCTTATCCCGCCGTTCGTGGAGAACCTGAGCGAGACGAACCAGTCGCCGATCTGGTCGGGGATGAACCCCCCGGTGTAGAGATCAGCCCCGCCCTCATCACCGAGGTAGTCAGCGGGCACCCAGGTCCAGGTGGTCGGATCCGGGTCCTGGCCGAACCCGAATTGAGCGACAAGCCCTTCGCCGCGGCCGGGAAGCTCGGTCACACCGGCGGCGTAAACGGCGGCGACGAGTCGTTCAATCTCGTTTCCTACCCCGATGGTATGCTCACCGCCGTGAAGGGCGAACGGGCGCAAGGTGGCCCGGTCGACCGGGATCGAGGGCACGGCCGCGGCGTGTACCGCTTTTGCGCTCACGTTCCCGGCGGCGTCGAGCGCGGTGACGGTGTAGAAATAGCGCTGTAGGTTCTCAACCGCGGTGTCGGTGAAGCGCGGCGCGGTGAGTCCGGTGGCTATCAGCTCGTAGTACCCGCCGATGATCGTGGTCCGATAGACGTTGTAGGAGGCAGCATCCGCGACCGGTTCCCAACTGAGCTCCACCCGCCGATCGTACGAGCCGGCAACGAGCCCGGTCGGCGGTGCCGGCGGCAGGAGATCCTGCGGGCCGTGGCGGGCGACGAGGATTGCCCCCCACAAGGGCGGAATCTCCAGGGTGATGCCGCCGTCTGTCACCACGTACTCCTGATCGTTATTCAGCAGATCGATAAACACTGCGCCGTCGCGCACGAACCCGGAGAGGTCAAGGCGCAAACCCTCCTCGCCGGTCCGGTTCACCGCGACGATCGCCAGCGCGTTGTGATCGGCGATGGTCACGCTCTCGCCGGTGTGGTGGTTGATCGTGTACTCGCTGTGGCCAAGCGCATCCCTCGCCCCGAGGAGCCTTCTGCCGATGGCATAGGTTTCACCAGCAGCATGCAGAGTGATTAGATCGCCGGTCCGCAGCACCGGGTGGGCGTTGCGGATGGCGGCCAGCGTGCGGTAGTGATTAAGGAGCGCGTTATCTTCAGTGACCCGCTCCCACGGGAAGGTGCGGCGAGAGTCAGGGTCGCGATGCCCGGTCAGGCCAACCTCGGTCCCGTAGTAGATGGTCGGCGAGCCGGGGTAGCCGAGCTTAAAGATCGCCGTCATCTTCAGGCGGGCCTGCGCCAGCGCGTTGGCGGCAACGATCTCGGTTTGACTCATGCCGGCCACCCGTTCGCGGTCGGCGAAGGTATCGGTCTCAATATCGCCGAAGGTTTTTAATATGCGCTCGGTGTCGTGCGACTCGATCAGGTTCATCAGCGCGTAGAACGCTTCGTGCGGATAATCCTCGTAGATCTCGGTCAGGGTGCGATCGAAGAGATCGGCGTTGCCCTGCAGGACAAACTCGAGCACCGCGTCGCGGAAGCGGTAGTTCATGGTCGAGTCGAACGTAGCGCCCAAGAGATCGAGGGTGGCGTCGTGCCAGTTCTCGGCGATCATGATCGGCTTGCCATGCGGGAAGGAGATATTCCTTATGGCGGTGCGAAACTCCGCCCAGAAATCATGCGCCACCTCCGGCGAAACATCGAGCCGCCAGCCGCTCGAGCCGTATGTTATCCACCGGCGGGCGATCGAGTT
>JAGXSO010000127.1 GCA_018333775.1 Truepera sp. | reverse complement strand
GTGCCCGCTAGGCGTGTGCTCGAGCCCTTCAGCGATCAGCGTTTCCGCCCGCTGGCGGTAGTGGTGGATAACGCCAACGGCTTCCCACAGTCGGGTTTCTTGGAGGCCTCGGCGATCTACGAGTTTCCAATAGAAGGCGGCCTGACCCGCCTGATGATGATCTACGACCGCATCGACCCGGCCAGTGTGGGGCCGGTGCGCAGCGCCCGCGACTATATGGTGGCGGCGGCCCGCAGCCTAGACGGCATCCTGGTGCATGATGGCGGCGCGCCCTCAGCCATGCACGCTATCGCCAGTGAGAACCTCACCACCTTTAACGCCTTTAACCGGGGCGAGCTGTTCGCCCGCGCCGGCGGCCGCAGCGCGCCCTATAACCTCTACAGCAGCGGTAGCGGCCTGAGACAGGCCATTAATACGTTGAGGCTCGAGCAGGTCCGCAGCTTGCGCACCCAGCGCTATCGCCCCGCCGAGGATGCCCCTGCGGCCACCGCAGTCCAGGTGCGCTTCTCCGGGGCTTACCTCAGCGGCTTTAGCTTTAACCCCGCACTCAACCACTACCGCTGGCAACGCAACGGCCAGAGCGCCGCTGATGCTAACGGCCAGAGCGTGGTGGTCGAGGCCGTGCTAATTGCGCGCATCGTGGCCCAGCCGATCCCCGGCGACCCCCAGGGGCGGCTCTTTGTCCGGCTGGAAGAGGGCGAGGCTACGCTGCTCATCCGCGGCAAGAGGATTGAGGGGCGCTGGCGCGAACAGAACGGTGTTAGCTTCTTTGCTAACGACGGTGAGCAGATCGACCTCGCCCCCTTTAAGCACTGGGTGATGTTCGTGCCGAACTGGGCCCAGGTGACCATCGAGTAAGGTATAACACCTCGGTCGTTGACCAGCCGGGGCACGGCTCCGGTAGACTAAGGGGCAAGCGTGACACTACCAAGGAAACGCTCATGAACTTTTGTTCACCACCAAGGATGAAAACGAGCGACCGTGTGGGGTCGCTCCTACTGACTGACTACTGACTACTTGGATTCTGACTACTTGGATTCTGACTACTGTTATAGGAGCGTCTTGTGAACATCGGCATTCCCAAGGAAGTCAAACGGCACGAATATCGCGTCTCCGCTACCCCCGGCTCCGTCCGGGCGCTGGTGGCCCGTGGGCACCGGGTGGTGGTCGAAAGCGGAGCCGGCTTAGGCAGCGGCTTTGACGATGAGGACTACCAAGGGCGCGGCGCGGTGATCGTCAATAGCGCCCAGGAGGCTTGGGCACAGCAGCTGGTGCTCAAGGTCAAGGAGCCTGTGCCCTGCGAGTACGACTATCTGAGGCGCGACCTGCTGCTCTTTACCTACCTGCACCTGGCAGCGGATCGCCCCTTAACTGAGCGGTTACTGGAGGCCGGTACGACCGCCATTGCCTACGAGACGGTGCAGCTTGATGGCGGCGGCCTGCCGCTGTTGACCCCCATGAGCGAGGTGGCGGGACGCATGGCGCCGCAGGTCGGGGCCTATCACTTAGAGAAGTCCTTTGGGGGCCGCGGCGTGCTGCTCGGCGGCGTGCCGGGGGTACAGGCCGGCGAGGTCGTCATCCTGGGTGGGGGCGTAGTCGGCATCAACGCGGCCAAGATCGCGCTCGGTTTGGGCGCGCGGGTGACTGTTCTTGACATCAACCACAGCCGCTTGCAGTACCTCGATGATGTGTTCGGTGGGCGCGTGCAGACCCTCGCTAGCAACCCGGGCAATATCGCCGAGGTCATCGCTAAGGCCGATTTGCTGATCGGTGCGGTGCTAATCCCCGGCGCCAAGGCCCCGCATCTGGTGACCCGCGAGATGCTTGCCACCATGAAGCCCGGCAGCGTGATCGTGGATGTTGCCGTCGATCAGGGGGGGTGTGTCGAAACTATCCGGCCCACCACCCACGACGAACCGATCTATCTGGTAGACGGCATTGTGCACTATGGCGTAGCCAACATGCCGGGCGCGGTGCCCAATACTAGCACCATCGCCTTGTCCAATCAGACGCTAGCCTACGCCATTGAGCTAGCTGAGAAAGGCCTGCTGGCGCTGCGCGACAGTCCGGCCTTGCGCATGGGGCTTAACACCCACGCCGGACAACTTACTTACCAGGCTGTCGGTGAAGCCTTCGGCCTCCCCGCAGTCGCGCCGGAGGCGGCGCTAGGGTGACATGGTTATATCCCCGCTTCAGGGTTTTCTAAGGGCCGGGATCGTTCATGATAAAGACCAGCCTAGC
This sequence comes from Truepera sp., assembly GCA_018333775.1. The sequence goes on along the minus strand of JAGXSO010000127.1, from coordinate 10,803 downwards.
TGCCCTGTGCTCACTTGTGCCTGCGCCGAGTGTAGTATAGTAAGGCGATAGACAAGGAGGTTTTAAGATGAAAAGAGTAGGGTTGGTTAGTGTCTGCTTAGCGTTGCTGCTAGCTCTTACGGTGGCGGTTGGCTCTTCGCCGCCAAGGGTGGGGATTGTAACCTCGATCGGCGGCCTAGGCGATATGGGCTTTAACGATTTTGCCTTCGCTGGCGCCCAGCGGGTGGCGCAAGAGATGGAGGTAACAATCGACGTCGTCGAGCCCAAGGCGATCGGCGATTTCGAAGGGCTGCTAAGAGGCTTTGCCGTCACCGGTGAGTATCAGGTCATCATTGCCGTTGGGTTCCTGCAGCGGGATGCCCTGGCCGTGGTGGCACCGGAGTTCCCCGAGCAACACTTCATCCTGGTGGATCAGGTGGTCGAGGCGCCGAACGTCACCTCGCTGATCTTCCGCGAGCAAGAAGGCTCTTTCCTGGTCGGCGTCCTGGCCGGGATGATGACCGAGACCGGCCGGGTCGGCTTCATCGGCGGGATGGATGTACCGCTTATCCGCCGCTTCCAGGCCGGATTCGCAGCCGGGGCGCAGTGGGCTAACCCGGAGGTGATAGTCGATGTGACTTATGCCGGCACCTTCCGCGATCCCCCTATCGGCAAGGAGCATGCTCTGGCCCACTTTGATCGCGGGGCGGATATCCTTTTTCCGGCAGCCGGCGAGACCGTCCTCGGGGTCTTTGATGCTGCGGTCGAGCGGGGTAAGCTCGCCATCGGAGTCGATGTCGATCAGGCCCATTTGGCGCCGGGCAACATCGTCGCCAGCATGATCAAGGGCATTGACACCGCGGTCTACGACGCACTGCTTGACGCACTTCAGGGGCGGCTCGAGCCCGGGCTCAGGGAGTTTGGACTGGCCGAGGGCGTGGCCGGCATCTGCTTCCTGATGCCCGATCATGTGCGCACCAGCACGGTGCCCTTGCCGGAAGAGGTAGTAGCCAGGGTAACCGAGGCGCGGCAGATGATCATCGACGGTCTGATTGCAGTGCCAGCTGTGCCATAGGCCGGCTGCGCTACGGATAAGCTCGGGGCGGACCGCTGCGGTTCGCCCCGCAGCACATTAGGGAGCCCTAGAAAGGAGTTGTACTAGCGCTATAATGCGCCCAGCGATGGCTAACCAAACACTAGCAGTGGCTATGCGCCGGATCACCAAGGAGTTCCCTGGGGTGCGGGCTAATGACGGGATCGACCTTTCCGTGGCCAGCGGGGAGATACACGGGCTGCTCGGTGAGAACGGCGCCGGCAAGAGCGTGCTGATGAGCATCCTGTACGGCATGCACCAGCCTGACTCGGGCGAGATCTATGTCGGTGGGAGCCCTGTCCGCATCCGCAACCCCGCCGTGGCGATCCGCTTAGGGATCGGGATGGTGCATCAGCACTTCATGCTGATCCCCAACATGACTGTAGCGGAGAACGTGGTGCTTGGCTTTGAACCGGGCGGACTGCTCTTGCGGCGCCAAGAGATCGAGCAGCGTGTGGCGCAGTTAGCCGCCGAGGCCAGGCTCCAAGTCAGCCCGGGCACCCCGGTTGAACAGCTCTCGGTCGGCGCTCGGCAGCGGGTGGAGATCTTAAAGCTGCTCTACCGCCAGGCGCGGATTTTGATCCTTGATGAGCCAACGGCGGTTCTTACCCCGCAGGAGACCGAGGAGCTATTTGTCACCATGCGAGCCTTGCGGGCACAGGGCAAGACCATCATCTTTATTGCCCATAAACTAAAGGAGGTGATGGCGATCTGCGACCGCATGACGGTGCTGCGTAAAGGGAGGCTGGTCGGCACGGTCGAAGTCGGCCATACCAGCGAAGCCGAATTGGCCGAGATGATGGTCGGGGCCAAGGTAGTCCCAGCGAGCCGCACCGAAGCGGCCAAGATCGGCGAGGTGGTCTTGCGGGTAAACGGCCTGACGGTCGAGGGTGCGCGTGGGGAGCGCGTTATCGACGAGCTAAAGCTCGAGCTGCGAGCCGGTGAAGTCCTCGGTATCGCCGGTGTGGAAGGCAACGGGCAGGCCGAGCTGGTAGAAGTGCTTACCGGCCTGCGCAGGCCGAGTGCAGGCCAGGTCTTCTTAAACGGGACCGACATAGCCGGCACCTCCCCCCGCGCCGCGCTCGATCGCGGTATCAGGTGTATCCCGGAAGACCGGCACAAGCTGGCGATAGTCCCCGATTTTTCGGTCCAAGAGAACCTGATCTTGGGCGACCACTATCGCCCGCCGTTTAAAGGGCCTGGCTCCTGGCTACGAGAGCAGGTGATTAGGGAGTTTGCCGACCGGCAGATCGCGGAGTTTCAGATTCAGACCCCGAGCCGTGAGACCCCCGTGCGCTCGCTTTCCGGTGGGAATCAGCAGCGACTGGTGGTAGCGCGGGTATATGGGCAGGGCAGAGTGCCGGCACTGGTGGTGGCCGCGCAGCCGACCCGTGGCTTGGACGTGCAGGCTATACGCTACGTCCAAGACAAGCTGCTACAGCTCTCCGATCGGGGTGCCGCGGTGCTGCTGATCTCTGCCGATTTAGACGAGATAATTGCCATCAGCGACCGGATCTTGGTGATCTATCAGGGTCGGCTTAGCGAGACTAGCGGCAGCCCTAGCCGTCATGAGCTGGGCCTGTTGATGACGGGAGGGAGGGCATGAGTCAGGAAACTAGGCCGGGCGATCGTCCGGCGGTTAGGGGCCGGGGTTTTAGCCAGATCCCTATGTTGCCGGAGCTAGCGGCTGTCGCTAGCGCATTCCTGGTGGGAGCGCTGATCTTGTGGGTAACGGGCCATCCGGTATTAGACACCTTCTACCACCTCTTCCAAGGCGCGTTTGGGAGCTGGACCGCGCTGGGGACCACGCTCACCCGCGCCACCCCGCTGATCTTTACCGGGCTGGCGTTCGCCGTGGCCTTTAAGTGCGGCCTCTTTAACATCGGTGCCGAGGGGCAGCTGCATGTCGGCGCATTTGCTGCCGCCTGGGTCGGTTTTGCCCTGCCGCCGCTGCCGCCACTTATTCATATCACCCTAGCTTTAGCGGCTGGCGCCGCAGCCGGCTTGCTGTGGGCGGTGATCCCCGCTGTGCTCAAGGTGAAGCGGGGAGTACACGAAGTAGTAACGACGATGATGCTGGCCCATGTGGGGATCCTATTCACCCGCTACCTCGTCTTTGGGCCATTCATGGCGCCCGGTTGGATACCGCATACCGAGCGGATCGTCCCCACCGCCGAGTTATTGCGGATTATGCCGCCAACCCAGCTTTCAACTGCCATCTTTATCGCGCTGCTGTGCGCCCTGGCCGTCTATCTGTTCCTGTGGAAGACAGCTATCGGTTACGAGATCAGGGCGGCTGGCCTGAACCCGTCCGCCGCCCAGGCTAATGGCGTGCCGGTCTCACGCTCAATTATCCTGGCCTTGCTCCTAAGCGGTGCACTGGCCGGTCTGGCGGGGGCAGGGGAGGTACTTGGAGTCTTTCGCCGCTTCGTTGACGGGTTTTCGCCCGGCTATGGCTGGGACGGTATTGCGGTCGGCCTGCTGGGGCGGCTTCACCCGATCGGCGTCGTCTTGGCCGCGGTGCTTTTCGGGGCCTTGCACGTGGGGGGGGCAGCGGTCGACCGGGTGACCGATGTACCGCGCGACATTACGGTTATTATGCAGGCCATGGTCATACTGTTCATCGCCGCCCCCAGGCTGATGAGCTTCATCAGAGGACAAAGATGACCAACATCTGGGAAGTTCTGTTAAGTGTCGGCCTGTTTACCGCGACCATTAGAATGGCGACCCCGCTGGTCCTAGCCGGGATCGGTGGAGTGTTTTCCGAGCGATCAGGCGTGATCAATATCGGTATGGAAGGGATGATGCTGCTGGGCGCCTTCTTCGGAGTGCTGGCTAGCTACCTGACCGGCAACCCCTGGCTCGGGCTGCTAGCGGGGATGGTTGCTGGCGGGCTGAGCGGCTGGCTTCACGCCTTCCTATCGATCAGATTCGGCGCCAACCAGATCGTCAGCGCGCTAGGGATCAATATCTTGGCGCTCGGCCTGACCCCGTACCTGGCTGAGTCTATCTGGGGCTCGCGGGGCTCATCGCCGTCGGTGACCGGTCTCCCTCGCTGGGAGCTCCCACTGATTAGGGAGATCCCGATTCTGGGCGAGATCATGGGGCCGCATGCGCCCACGGTCTTCTTGATGCTGGCGATTGTGATCGTCGCCCATATCGTGCTGTTTAGAGCCAAATGGGGGCTCCGCTTGCGGGCGGTCGGCGAGTCGGCTAAGGCTGCGGCGACCGCCGGGATACCGGTGCAGCAGATGCGCTATCTTGGCGTGATCATCAGCGGCGTGCTAGCAGGCTTGGCTGGGGTGCATCTATCGCTTGGCCACCTCAGCATGTGGACTATCGGGATTACCGGTGGCCGAGGATTCATCGCTTTGGCGGTGATGATCTTTGGCAACTGGCGGCCCTTTGGCGCGCTGACCGCCGGATTGGTATTCGGTTTTGCTGATGCCTTGCAGATAAGACTGCAAGGGCTCGGTGTGCCGGTGCAGTTCATGCAGATGGTGCCTTATATCGTGACCATCATCGTCTTGGCCGGTGTGATGGGCCGGGCGCGGCCACCGGCGGATATCGGCAAGCCTTATCAGCCGTAGGAGGTGCTGGGGGAAGGAGGAAGGGTGAGAGTTCACTGTTGGGAGGTTTGGCCATGCTGAGGCTGCGGCGCGTCCTGCTGGGGCTGTTGCTGGTAATAGCGCTGCTGGCTGTTGGCGGGGTGCTCTATCTGCGCACCAGCCTGCCGCAGCTGCGCGGCGAGCTGACCATAACAGGGCTCAGCGCGCCGGTTGAGGTGCTGCGCGACCGCCACGCTATCCCCCACATCTTTGCCCAAGCGGCTGAAGACGCCTACTTTGCGCTCGGCTTCGTTCACGCTCAGGACCGCTTGTGGCAGATGGAGTTCCAGCGCCGCGTAGCGGCGGGGCGCTTGGCCGAGGTGGTGGGCGAGGCGGCCCTCGCGACCGATAAGTTCTTGCGGACGCTGTCGGTCTATCACTATGCCGAGCGGATCTTCGATAACCTCGGCTCTCAAGCCCAAGGGGTGTTGCTGGCCTACGCCGACGGCGTTAACGCTTATCTGCACACGCGGCGAGGGCTGCTGCCACCGGAGTTTTTAATCCTGCGCCACCAGCCGGAGCCGTGGCGCCCGGCGGACTCGCTGGCCTGGCTCACCATGATGGCCTGGGACTTGGGCGGCAACTGGGACGATGAGCTACTGCGTGCCCGACTCTCCCTGCGCCTTACCGACGAACAGTTGGCGGCGCTGTGGCCGCCCTATCCAGGTGATGCGCCCATCGCTCTGCCCGACTTTCGCGCACTTTATCGTGAGCTGCCGCTCGATGCGCTGTGGGCTGCCTCGCCCAAGCCGCTGCCGCCGGGGGCGGGTTCGAACAACTGGGTGGTGGACGGGAGCCGGAGCATAACTGGGATGCCGCTCCTGGCCAACGACCCCCACCTCGGGCTGCAAGCGCCGAGCCTCTGGTACTTGGCGCACCTCAGTGCGCCGGGGCTCAACGTGATCGGGGCGACGCTGCCGGGCCTGCCCCTGGTCATCCTGGGCCGCACCGACCGGATCGCCTGGGGTTTTACCAACACCGGGCCGGATGTGCAAGACCTGTTCATCGAGCGCCTCAACAGCGAGGATCCTAGCCGCTACGAAACCCCTGATGGCTTTAAGCCCTTTACCCTCCGGCGCGAGGTGATCCGGGTCAGAGATGGCGCTGAGGTGATCCTTAACGTGCGTCAAAGCCGCCACGGTCCGATCATCTCCGATGTGGTAGGGCGCGCAGCCGAGGTAGCGGGGGCCGACTACGTGCTGGCCTTAGCCTGGACGGCGCTGCGTGAAGACAACCTGACCTTCCAGGCCGGGCTGAACCTCAACCGCGCCCGTAATTGGGACGAGTTTGTGGCGGCACTGCGCGACTACCATGCGCCGCAGCAGAACATCGTCTATGCCGATATTGAGGGGAACATCGGCTTTTATGCGCCGGGGTTAGTGCCGATCCGCGCCGCCGGGGACGGGCGGATGCCGGTGCCGGGCTGGAGCGGTGAGTACGATTGGATAGGGTTTATCCCCTTCGAGTCACTGCCGCACGCCATTAACCCGGAGGCGGGGGTAGTTATCACCGCTAACCACCAGATCGTCCCCGATGATTACCCGTACTTTTTGACCCATGACTGGGCCGAGCCGTACCGGGCTGAGCGGATTACCGAGCTGCTGGGGCAGCTCGAGCGCCACTCGCTGGAGACCTTGGCGCGGATTCAGGCTGATCAGCGCTCGCTGATGGCAGTTGAGTTCTTGCCGCTGTTGCTAGCGGTGCGTCCCGAAACGGAGCTGGCTCGCCAGGCTATCGCCAGGCTCATCGCTTGGGACGGCACCATGGCTAGAGACCGCGCCGAGCCGCTGATCTTTGCCGCCTGGTACCGTGAGTTTACACGCCTGGTCTACCAGGATGAACTCGGCGAGCTGTTCTATGATGCCTGGGAGTTCCGCCCGCGCTTTATCCGCCAGGTGCTGCGTCAGGACCAGGGCTGGTGTGACGATATCCGCACTACCGCCCTCGAAAGCTGTGAGTACCTGGCTGCCCGGGCGCTTGACTTAGCTCTGGAGCAGCTCCGTCGGCAGCACGGCGACGACCTGACGCGCTGGCGCTGGGGCGCGGCGCACGTTGCCTTAAACGCCCACGCTATTTTGACCGGCACCCCGCTGGCACGCCTGTTTGATCTTGCCATCCCTAGCGGCGGCGACGCCTTTACCGTCAATGCTGCGGGCTTCAACATCCGCAGGCCGGGCTTTACCCAGACCAGCGGTGCTACCTTTCGGGCGCTGTATGACCTGAGCGATCTCGACCGCTCGCTGTTCATCCACTCCACCGGGCAGTCGGGCAATCCGCTGTCGCCCTACTATCGCCATCTGCTCGAGCCCTGGCGCGACGTGCAGTACCTCCCGATGACTACCCGGCGCAGCGAGATCGAGGCGGGGGCGCTAGGGACCCTTCGGCTCCTGCCGGGGCGCTAGAGGTGCTGTGAGGTTGCGCTTGGACCCTTGGGGGGTAGAGCTAGGGCTGGCCTATCAGGCCGAGGAGGTCCCAGCCGAGGGGCGTAGTGAAGTGGTGCTGGAGGTGGAGCACAGCCGCTGGCAGCCGCTGCGTCCGGTGCCGCTAACCCTGCCTTGGCAGCAGCTACTCTTTTTAGACGGTAGCCGCCGCGTTGAAGTCAGGGTGCTGCTCGAGCGCGATGCGAACGGGCCAGCGTTTGGCGCTCTGGGCAGCTACGGTGTGGGGGTAGTAGCCTGCCGCCCGCAGCCAGGCCGCCCGGCGGAGTTTGTGGCGCTGGAGGTCGAGCGTCTGTGCGTCATCGGCTCGAGCCAGACCCTGCCGGACTTTGTCATCCCGGCCGGCCGTGCCGGCCAGCTAGGTACGCTCACTTACCAGGTGGTCTCCATCGCCTCGACTGAACCAGAGGCGGTAGTGCGCCGGTTGCAGTTCGCCATGCTCGAGGCCGAGAGCCTAATGGCGTTGCGCCTGAGTCAGCAACCGGAGGTACTCGTCATCTGCGACGGGCCTCGGCCCCGGATCGGCGAAGCTGAGCGGGTAGTAGGCTATCTCAAGACCATCCACGAGCTGCGGATTGGCGAGCCTGAGCTGGCGGTGGTGCGCCAGCTAGAGGAAGGGGAGCGCTCGCCACTCTACCTGCTTAAGGGTGTAGCTAGTGAGCACGACACCTTCCAGTGCTTCTTGCGGTTGCGCGATCCGTACCCCTGGCTCTATAGCCTGGCCGGGCTGGTGCGCTTGCAGTTCTATGCCGGTCGCACGCCGGAGCAGACGCTGCCCAAAGCGGCCCTGCTGGCTGACTACCTAGCAGCCCTGCTGCCGCGCTTTGCCAGCCGCGCCCACCAGGACCCGCGGGCGCCACAGCAGCTGTTGCCGGTGCGAGCGCTGGAGCAAGAGCTAGGTCGGCGCATGGGCGACTTGCGGCTGATCCGGCGGCGCATTACTGACTACCTCGCGCGCTAAGCGTAAGCGGCTAAGATCATCATGAGCTACCGCCTCACTCCGGTTGCTTATCAAGCTCGATAGCGCCACAGTCTACCGCCTCCTGAAGACGACGCACCCCCTCAATGATAGCCATGAAGTGGCGTCCGAAGGGTGTCAGCTCATACTCGACCTCGACGGGAGGCTTCTCGCCAAATACGGTGCGACGCACGATGCCGAAGCGCCTCATCTTCCGCAGCCGCTCGTTCATCACCTTCGCCGACAGGCCTGGGCAGGCTCGAAGGAGCGCGCTGGGCCGGGCGCTCCCATCAGCCAGAAGTCCGAGCAGGCGCACCGACCACTTGCAGCCGATGATGCTCTCCACCATAGTGGCGACGGGAACGGTCTGGCGCTCCTCTGGATATCTGCTTGGTGAAGAACTGGTAACCATTCTGTACCCATCTTACCGAAAAGTGCCATCTTGAAGCGATGGCGCAGTAGCCGTATCCTTTTGGCGCGAGTGGCGCAGGGCCCTCGTAAACAAAACCAGGCGAAAGGAGCTATGCCATGAAAAAGGGAGCTGTCTTCTACCACGCCGGCTGCCCGGTGTGCGTCAGCGCTGAGGAAGCGGTGCTCGGAGCGCTAGACAGGAACCGTTTCGAGGTCGAGGTCGTGCACCTGGGCTCAGCCAAGGACCGGCTAGCTGAGGCCGAGAAGCTGGGTATCGAATCGGTCCCGGCACTGGTCCTGGATGGTCAGGTCTTTCACATCAACTTTGGAGCTAACCTGTCCGACCTCAAGTGATGGTCGCCAGGAGCGTTGGCCTGGAGAGGCAACAGCGCCCCTCCGGGCCATCTAACCTCCTGACACGGGGCTATTTCTCTCGCGAGTGTTAACAACTCATTCGGAATTTGCCACATGCAGCCTGTAAACCCCCGACCAAGCGCACTTCTTCAGAGCCTCCAGGTGGGGCTACCCAGGCCGCTGCGGTATGGCGGTAAGACGGTCCTGAGCGCCTTCATCAAGGAACCGGTCCGGGGACCGGTATTCCTTAGCGAGAACGGGCTCGTCGGCGACGAACAGGCCGACTTCAAGGTGCATGGCGGTCCCGACAAAGCGGTCTGCGTCTACCCAAGTGAGCACCTTTCCTACTGGCAAGTAAGGCTCGGTCGCAGCCTGCCACCCGCCCCTTTTGGTGAGAACTTCACCACCCTTGGGCTGCTCGAGCAAAACGTTCATATCGGCGATGTCTTCAAGGTGGGCAGCGCACGGGTGCAGGTCTCCCAACCGCGCCAGCCCTGCTTCAAGCTTGCTGCCAGCCACCAGGAGCCCAAACTGGCGCTCTGGGTGCAGGAGACGGGCCGTACCGGCTTCTACCTCCGTTGCCTTAAGCCTGGCTGGGTGAGCCCTGGCGACCCGATTACGCTGCTCGAGCGCGACCCGCGGAGCGTAAGCGTGGCCGAGGCCAACCGCACGATGCACCAGGGCAAGGCCGACGTAGCAGCGACCAGGCGGCTGCTGGCGATTCCGAGCCTTTCCAAAAGCTGGTGCGCGACACTTGAGAAGCGTCTTGCGGGTCGTTTCGAAAGCGACAGAGAGCGGCTGGAGGGTCCTGGGGGCAGTGGGGAGCCGCGCTAACGCATTTTATGCGCTCCCCGTTAGGCGGCCAAAGAGATTATTAACCACTGCTGCTGGCATAAGCCAGAGTTTAAGCCGGAAGTTGCCAAAGCACGCTCTCGGTGAGGGTGACGATAGGCGGGTTCATCACTATCGTTGGCATGGGATAGGGGCCCATCGGTCCAGCCTGCGGCGCCCCTGCGAGTAGTTTAACGGCCCGCTCGCAGCGCTATAGTGTAATCAGAGTTCCCAGCTTCTGCAGTGCTTCTTTGACTGTCTCGTGGGGCAGCGTACAGATGAACTCGGCCCTTCTCACTCTCCAGTCCAAACTCTTGGCCTGGTCGGACAGAACCACGCCTCCGACCGGCAACCCCTCAGGAACCTTCACTTCAAAGGGATAGCCCTTCTCCTGGTTCATGAGGGGACACAGTATGGCCAGTCCCACCTTCCCGTTGTAGGCCGCCGGGGATAGCACCAGTGCTGGCCTGCGTCCAGCCTGCTCGTGACCAGCCTGGGGGCTCATCGAAATCCAGACCACATCCCCCCGATCGGGCACCTTGGCCATGGCCTACCAAGCCTCGTTGCCCTGTGCCGGACCGCTGTCGACCTCGTTATGAAGATTGCTCTTTCGCACGCCCCGCAGAAGCTCCTCCAGACGGGGTGCGGGTGGCTCGGAAGGCTCTAATACGAGCTTGCCCCGATCCAGCCGAAGCTCCACGGCCGTGTTGTCTTTGAGTCCTACTTCCTCCGCGAAGCTCTTTGGTATGCGGACTGCCAGGCTATTACCCCAGCGCTGGACACGTGTCTTCAAGGTGACCTCCTTCTCTGGTCGTCTCTACAATGACTATACCACCGAAGGCGGTCAAGGCGCAAGTTCCTAACTGCACGGGAATGAAGAGATACGCCAATCATTTGTCAAGTGTTACCGCCACAGCCGCCCCGGCCTGCTGCTGCGCGCTAAGCTGAGCACGTGCCGCGCGCGCTGTACCTCCATGTGCCGTTTTGCCCCAGCATCTGCCCTTACTGCGACTTTCACAAGATGAAGCGCCAGGAGGGGTTGGTAGCAGCCTACTTGCGGCGGCTTAAGCAGGAGGCGGCGGCCAGCTACGAAGCCTTCCCCGGCCCGCTCGACACCATCTATTTTGGCGG
>JAGXSO010000126.1 GCA_018333775.1 Truepera sp. | reverse complement strand
CCTCGAATAAGTCCTATGGCCAGTGGGGAGACGTTTTTCCCGATCCGGTTTTGGCCGTCGCGCTGCTCGACAGGTTGCTCCATCATGCCACCACCATCAATATCCGTGGCGAGTCCTATCGCCTCAAGCATCGGCGTGAGGCAGGGCTCACGACTGCCTAGCTCAGGAATGGAGGTGATTATGCCGCCCTAAACTACCCGCCAAAAGTGTCAACTTCTAAACCGCCCGATCTGTCCAAAAATAAAACGCCCTTGACACAGGCGGCGGTTCATCCCCACAGGCGTGGGGAATAGGCCGCGCCCTAGCGACCCTGCGCCGCAAACGGCGGTTCATCCCCACAGGCGTGGGGAATAGACCCGATGACAGCCAGACCTGCCCTGCGCTACGGTTCATCCCCACAGGCGTGGGGAATAGGGGAAGCCCTGGAGGAGTGGAAATGACTATCCTGGTTCATCCCCACAGGCGTGGGGAATAGAACCGCGCGACCGCCCAGGAGCATAGCGACAACGGTTCATCCCCACAGGCGTGGGGAATAGACTGCCAGCAGAGGCCCAGAAGGTTGTAGGCGCGGTTCATCCCCACAGGCGTGGGGAATAGGATTTCAGCGGCGAGACCGGTATCTGGCACGAAGGTTCATCCCCACAGGCGTGGGGAATAGGTACGCGGCTGCGCTTTCGTTGCCACCCGCCGCGGTTCATCCCCACAGGCGTGGGGAATAGGCCCTGGTTCCATGGGGCTGTGCAGGTTGGTCACGGTTCATCCCCACAGGCGTGGGGAATAGGGCGGTGTAGCTGTAGGGCTAATCCTGGCTGCGGTTCATCCCCACAGGCGTGGGGAATAGAGATTTGTCAGTCTGGGCGTTAATGAATCGGCGGTTCATCCCCACAGGCGTGGGGAATAGGGTGATGTGATGATTACTGATGCGTTAATGGACGGTTCATCCCCACAGGCGTGGGGAATAGGTGGTGGGAGTGGAGGACGCGCTACGATGCCTTGGTTCATCCCCACAGGCGTGGGGAATAGGCATATCCAGCGGGTTAGCTAATCGTATCACCGGTTCATCCCCACAGGCGTGGGGAATAGGCATCCCTGGCCTGCATAGTGTCGCTGGCTCCGGTTCATCCCCACAGGCGTGGGGAATAGGACGGAGCCGCCGCCTGAATCGGGGGGCTGGGCGGTTCATCCCCACAGGCGTGGGGAATAGAGTAGATGAGTAGAGTAGGCTTGCTAACATCCCGGTTCATCCCCACAGGCGTGGGGAATAGACAGCTGAGGAGGGCACGAGCGCGGGCTCAACCGGTTCATCCCCACAGGCGTGGGGAATAGGAGGTTATTGTCACCCTGGGCCTGATGCCCAACGGTTCATCCCCACATGCGTGGGGAATAGGCAGCGTCTCGCTTAAGACTATGTCGCTAGGCCGGTTCATCCCCACAGGCGTGGGGAATAGACCGCCCTTTCTGGCCAGTGCGCCCTATACTGACGGTTCATCCCCACAGGCGTGGGGAATAGGTTTGATTGGCTGGATGTTCGCGTACGTGAGCGGTTCATCCCCACAGGCGTGGGGAATAGAGCAGTGCCGACGCCTGGCCCTTCGTCAGCTCCGGTTCATCCCCACAGGCGTGGGGAATAGTAGCCGTAGGGAAGACGTAGACCAGCCGCACCGGTTCATCCCCACAGGCGTGGGGAATAGTTCTGAGGCGGCGCGTACCTCGTGCTATATGGCGGTTCATCCCCACAGGCGTGGGGAATAGTCAGGCTGCGTGGCGCTTCGCGCATCACCTGCCGGTTCATCCCCACAGGCGTGGGGAATAGAACTAGCGCGGCCTTCGCCAGGAGGATGGCGGCCGGTTCATCCCCACAGGCGTGGGGAATAGGGGCTGACTTCTGGTTTCTGACTAATATGATGCGGTTCATCCCCACAGGCGTGGGGAATAGTCGGCAATCATCGCTGGCGTGCAGCGCAAGAGCGGTTCATCCCCACAGGCGTGGGGAATAGTGATATCGCTGTGCATCGCCTGCCATAGCGGGCGGTTCATCCCCACAGGCGTGGGGAATAGCTTTCAAGGAGCCGTTCCAGCTCCTTGCCTAACGGTTCATCCCCACAGGCGTGGGGAATAGTTGGAGACGGCGATCTCACCATCACACCCCGCCGGTTCATCCCCACAGGCGTGGGGAATAGGTTTGGCCTCCCGCCAAACGTCCTCGAGCATCGGTTCATCCCCACAGGCGTGGGGAATAGGCGCATGTCGAGAACGGAGTACCGCGCATTAGCGGTTCATCCCCACAGGCGTGGGGAATAGGTCACGCACAACTTCGGGACACGCAACGTAGACGGTTCATCCCCACAGGCGTGGGGAATAGATGGTACCAGAGGTGCCGCGCACCGAGAGCGGCGGTTCATCCCCACAGGCGTGGGGAATAGGCCGAGCGGCACTTCAACATGCCGGGTGGCTCGGGTTCATCCCCACAGGCGTGGGGAATAGGCCTGTCAGCGAGAGCGCGGGTGCAGCGGCAGCGGTTCATCCCCACAGGCGTGGGGAATAGGGATTTCAATCTGGCTCGCGCTGATTCTTGCTCGGTTCATCCCCACAGGCGTGGGGAATAGAGTTTCCCTGACGATTTTCAACTTACTGGTAGCGGTTCATCCCCACAGGCGTGGGGAATAGGTGAGCGCTACCTGGCCCCCGACTGGGACGACGGTTCATCCCCACAGGCGTGGGGAATAGGAGAACTTCGCCGGCCACAACGCCTGGCCCTCTGGTTCATCCCCACAGGCGTGGGGAATAGTTCGCATTCGCTGGCCGCCGCTGACGCCGCGCCGGTTCATCCCCACAGGCGTGGGGAATAGGCCTCTGCCCAGACTACTACGGCCTGCTCAACTGGTTCATCCCCACAGGCGTGGGGAATAGCTCTGCGCGTCACGAGCACCTCTCAAGTATACGGTTCATCCCCACAGGCGTGGGGAATAGTGGCTGAGGCGAAGCTGCTTGTCTTAGACGACGGTTCATCCCCACAGGCGTGGGGAATAGTCCAACCCGACCGCGTGCGGCCCCGCTTCGCGCGGTTCATCCCCACAGGCGTGGGGAATAGTTTGCAGCGCCTTAAGCTTTTTAAGCGACTGCGGTTCATCCCCACAGGCGTGGGGAATAGTGGTAGACGTGCCTGCCCACCACAACCTGAAACGGTTCATCCCCACAGGCGTGGGGAATAGCCAGCTAGACGTGTTTAAGTTCCCGATGGCCTCGGTTCATCCCCACAGGCGTGGGGAATAGAAGACTACTTCAAGAGCGGGCACTGAAGCCATCGGTTCATCCCCACAGGCGTGGGGAATAGGGGTTAAGCACCGCCGGGAGTTGCGCAAGCCCCGGTTCATCCCCACAGGCGTGGGGAATAGGCCGAGGCTATCGGCGGGCAGATTATTGACTTCGGTTCATCCCCACAGGCGTGGGGAATAGGTAGCGCCTTGTTGTCATTTTGCTCTCCCTTTCGGTTCATCCCCACAGGCGTGGGGAATAGGGCTGCACCGCGGCCTGAAACTGGTTCCATGACGGTTCATCCCCACAGGCGTGGGGAATAGATCCCCCCCGCGTAAATAATGACCTCCACCATGGTTCATCCCCACAGGCGTGGGGAATAGTTGTGAAATGGTTCACAACCCCGTGCTCGAACCGGTTCATCCCCACAGGCGTGGGGAATAGTTTATAGTACGGGATGGTCGAACTATGACGGTGGTTCATCCCCACAGGCGTGGGGAATAGGGGCGTTCGAGACTGCGGGCTTAATGGCTGACCGGTTCATCCCCACAGGCGTGGGGAATAGGGTGGCGGCAGTGAAGGCTCGGACAGCGCGCTCGGTTCATCCCCACAGGCGTGGGGAATAGTCCCCCCCGCCTAACCTCCGCTCGCTAGAGCGGTTCATCCCCACAGGCGTGGGGAATAGTCATGGCCTCGTGGGTGGGGCGCCGGGTCCGTTGGTTCATCCCCACAGGCGTGGGGAATAGTGCTAGCAGCATCCCGGAAGGGTTCGCCTCCCCGGTTCATCCCCACAGGCGTGGGGAATAGGTGTGATCGCCATCCCATAGCGTGCTCCACAATGGTTCATCCCCACAGGCGTGGGGAATAGCCAGCGAATTAGGCGGCGGTGGCCACCAGGGACGGTTCATCCCCACAGGCGTGGGGAATAGACTAGACCCAGACGCTAAAAACACGCAAAAAGGCCCTGGAAGTATCCCAAAGGCTTAGTTGTCATGGTCCTCGGCATACAGATGCATTGTATTGCCAAATTGCCCCGCAAAAGTCAGCTTCCTGCGGGCTCTACGAACATCTTCTCCCACTTGGCATTCTTGACAGTGACGAGCGTGAGTCCGTCGAAGTCGCTGACGCTGCGATTGCTGTCACCGTGCATGCGGATGGCATAACCCTGCTCGTTATTCGTGCGATAGAGCTGACAGCAGCGCCCAGCGCGGCTTTTATCTACACATTTCTCCCACAGCAGGTCACGCACCATGCCGCTCGCAGTGCCGACAAAGACGCCGGTCGAGACCTCGAGCATCCAGCGGGTCAGCTCACCCCTGAGGCTCTTGGGGACTTTCTCCAGGATCATCACAACCATAGGCGACACCTCCAGGAACGTTCCCCTCAGGGTCCCACAGCTCGCCGGGTCTGGCGGCGTCCTCAGCATAGGGGTCAGGGATGTCCAGACTGTCGAAAAGAGCGTGTAAATCAGCGACGATGCGCTCTAGGAGTCTAACCTCGCGCATCTGGTCGCGCAGGATGGTGCGCACGCGCCGCTCGACACTCTCGGACGACTCGGCTACCACTCTGAACGCAGTGGGAATGAGCGTTTCGGCCTTGTAGAGGTCGGCGATATCGAAGACAAACGAAAGCTGCTTGCCGGTATGGATGAAGCCGAGCGCCGGGCTATAGCCGGCGCTGACGATGGCGGCATGACACAGTCCATAGAGGCAGGCGGCCCCGGCGCTAATGGCGCGATTGATGGGGTCGGATTGCGCCCAGTTGCCGCGGCTATAGTTGCGCCCGTGCCACGGCACGCCGGTCTCGCGGCTCCAGTAGGCGTAGGTGTCGCGCACGCGTACCCCTTCGTGGCCGCGGATCTGCTGCAAGCTTAGGCTTTCGGGTAGCGGTTCGGGAAAGCGGAGATGATAAAGGCGCTTGACGACCTCCAATCTAGTTGGCGGATGGCTGTAGGCGCGCACCTGTTTAAGGAGGTGCTGGGTGCTGCGGGTCTCGCCGGTACCGCTAGCGTAGAAGCGCACCATCTCCTCGCCGACCCAAAAGACCGAGCAGCCGTTGGCAGCGAGCGCCTTGATGGCGGCGTGAGTAACGCTGGTGCCGGGGCCGAGCATTATGACCCCCAGAGCGGCGATAGGCACGGCGGTCATGCCGTCGGGGCCGTAGTGGGCGATCGCCTGGTCCTCTTGCTCGATGCGCCCGTGCTCGAGGTAGAGGTAGCCTAGACCGTCGCGGAACTTGGGTAGTTCTTGGAGGTTGCGAGTCTCGTACTTCACTGCTTACCCCTTGGCGACAGAGAGCAGGCCGAAGCCCAGCGCCTTGGCATGGCCCAGACCGGTCTCGAGGGTACGCTTGAAGGTCTCGAGGTCGGTGATTTTCAGATGACCTTCGTAATGCGCGGACTGGATCACGATGGGACTCCCACCGTCATGTTTGTGCATCCTGATCCGCTCGCTCTGGGCCACCATCGCGCCCAGTACCATGAAACCCCCCTTAGCTCCCTGGCGGTGAAGCCACTGGAGTTGTTCCTCGACATCCTTCAGGCCGTGGCGTTTACGCTTTTTGCCCTCTGGATCGGCAGCGTCTTTCTTGGTAACGGTGGGGTTGGCCTTCAGGCGGAAGCGAAGAATCTGGGCGGGCTGGAGGTGATCCAAAGGAATCGGCTTGGACTGGGGGGCCTGGGCGAAATAGCCGGGGAAGCGTTGGGTCAGGATTTCCCAGTTGGGCAGATTCGGGCTCTGCACCAGAACCTGGGGGGTTTTGCCCTCCTCGAGCCGCCACAAGAACCGGGGCGGGCGCTGGTCTTCGGGGGCGAAGGCGCGGCAGAGAGTGGCGTGGAGCTGGTAGGGGTTAGCGAGGTCGGTGCGGGCTTGTTTGGAACGGGGGTCAAGCTGAAGCTGGCTCAGATACACGCTTCACCTCCACCGAATCTGGAACTACGAAGCGAGCTCCAAAACGGCGCTCGGCAAATGAACCGAGCGGCTGATCCATGCGCAGTGAGCCTTCGCTCGAGTCCCGGTTTTCAAGTATCACGGGAAGTCGTTCGACGTCCTTTCCATTCTCGTCCTTGGGCCACTCACGCCCGAGGAACTTGTATCCAAGAGCTTCCCGCAGGGGCTCATCACGCAAACCATCGGACAGGAATACTCCTGGGCTTGGCAGATAACCCTTTCTCCCTAGAAAAAGCAGCCAGGCCGGGTTTTTGAGAGCGAGGTGGGCGCGCCTCAGCAGGCCCCGATCCGCCCCCTCGAGCCCCACCAGAAAAACTGCATCCGATAGGTAGAAGCGCCTCGAAACTGTGGTGGGGTGTACCTTGGATTGGTCGGCAGCGATCACGTTCTGGGCAGTCTGGTAGTCGTAGCGCAGTACCCCCGGCTGATCCACCCGCACGCCCATGCGCAAGTCCGCCAGTTGCAGTACCGGCTCGCGCTCCTCTCGGTCGATGCCTATCGCAGCGCACAGCAGGCCGATCACCCCGCTTTTGGAGGGTAGAAGATCGGTGTCTCGCTCGTCAAAGCGGCTCTTGGTGCCCCAGGACTGCATCGGGCCGGCCAGTCGCAATAGCAGGGTGGACATTCAAACCCCCATCGCCTTACGGGCCGCCTCCAGGGTCTTTAGGATCAGGTCCTCCAGGTTTCTAACCATAACCCCCACCCGCTCGGCCTTTTCCTCACCCTTGCGACGGAAATCCGCACCATCCAGTTCTGGATCGTTGAGACGGAACGTGGTTCCAGCTTGGTTGTAAGCCTCCTCGAGCCAACGCCATTTCTGCTCAAACTTGACGGCGGAAGCCTCGGTGAGGCGTAAATCCCTGCTGTGCCGGGCAGGTTTCTCAAAGGCATTTGCTAAACTGCGAGGGTCGGCCTCCTGGCGAACGGTTAACACCACATACTCGGGGTCGTTGTGCGCAGCAAAGCTGTTCTGCTTGCCGCTGGGTTTGGCTTTTACCATCGCCCGCAGGAAAGCCTCGAGGCCTTTGAACATCAGCTCGGTATCACCCTGCAGGTTTTTGTGAAGCTGTTGGAGGTCGAGAGCAGCGTAGCGGTAGAAACAGGCCGAGTTGAACTCCACCGTGCCTAGCATGTCTGCCCCGGAGGTGTCGTCGGGCTTGAGGTCGTCCACGGCGGTGTAGAAATCGAACTCGCGCTCCACCGCGTTGGTGGAGATGGCATGGGCCACCTGGCAGGCCGCGTCCTGGTTTTTTTCAGGCAGATCGGCCAACATGCGGCCAAACAGGGCCACATCCACCGCCTTACCCCCGTCCAAGACCTGGCTCAGAGCCTTCTTGATTTCGGCTGAAACGGCTTCTCGAGCGGCTCTCTTCAAATCTTTAGCTTTTTTCTTACCGCCTTCCTCCTCGGCCTGACCTGCGACCAGGCTGTTCCAGTGGTCATGAATCAGTTCAGCTATTTTCTTCACTTCTTGCCTGCCCACAAACAACAGGTACTGGGTTTTATTTTCCTCTCCTACCTTAAGGCCCATGCCCCCCAGGGCCAGCGTGACCTTCTGCAGGGCCTCGTCCTCAGGGCGACCCCTATCGATCAACTGACGCACCAATTCCTGCACCAGGCGCTTGGTGCGGATGGCGGTTGCCTCTTGCGACAAGCCGTTGGGGTTGTCGCGCACGTACTCGCGCATGGCCCGCTTGAGGCTCTGGCTGCTGATGCGAGCGCGGCGGTAGCCGCCAAAAATGGCGTCTTTGGGGCTGCCGGTATCGTCGCGGTTGAGGTTGGACGGGGCAAAGTTTTGCAGGATGTGGATCTCGAGCAGGTGTTTCATTCTTCCTCTCCTTCTTTGGTTTCTTTGGACACGGTGCGGTAGAAAGCCCTGGCCCACTTCTGCTGCACAGGCTTGCGTTCGCGGTTCCAGGCCAGCAGGTCGCGCAAGAGTTCCGACCAATAAATACGGATGCCATCCTCGGTCTTGACTAGTTGCATCATCTGGCGCAGCCGATAGGGTAGTTGCTCTTCGTCGGCATCAAGCAGAGCGATAAAGCGCTGCTCGATACTCCGGGACTGGTTACGGGCAAGGTAAAGCTGGGCGATGGCGTGCCCCAGCGTCCGGCGGTAACCTGCCTCCACTGGCTTTTCCTCGGTTTGCGTCGGCTCCGCCTCCTCCTCGGACTGCTGGTGAAGCTGCTCCAGCTCCGATGAAGACACCGTGGTAGCCCATAACCCGGCCACCAGGTAGTAGACCAGCCGCTCCCAGCGGTCTTCGCGCTCGTCCTGAATGCGCCCCAGGAACCCCTCGACCACCGGGATCACTTCCTGACCGGGGTCGCCCAGGGCCCGGCGCATCCTCGCCAGGTCGGCGGGCTCGCTGCGGCGGCGCAAGTGGCGTATGAAAGCCTGTTCCCTACTAATTTCCTTTAGCACCCTCTACCTCCTTGTATCTTGAGATTGGGACACGGCACGGCAGACCGTTACCTCCAAGGTCTAGGAGACCGTGAGAAAGCATGGATCGCCGTGCCGGAGTCTCCAGCTCGAGTCCGAACGGTTGTCAGAGCCTGTAAGCTCGTATCTGCAAGGAAGGATGCTGCTGGAGCAAGTCCTATCCCAGAGGCACAAAGGAGGCTCTTGTGGGAGAAGTCTTTGTTGGCATCGATGTTTCCAAAGCCCGCCTTGATGTAGCGGTACGTCCGAGCAACGGGAGTTAC
>JAGXSO010000125.1 GCA_018333775.1 Truepera sp. | reverse complement strand
GCTAGGCCGCGCTTTAACAGCACCGGCTTGGTAGTGCGGCCCACCGCTCGCAACATGGTGAAGTTCTGCATATTGCGGGCGCCTATTTGCAGCACGTCGGCATACTCGACAAAGAGCGGCAGATCGCGGGGGTCCATGATCTCGGTAATGAACTTAAGCCCAAACTTGTCGCAGGCCAGGCGGCCGATTTTAAGGCCGTCCTCGCCCAGGCCCTGAAAGGAGTAGGGGTCGGTGCGGGGCTTATAGGCGCCGCCCCGGAACAGCTTGACGCCCCGGCTAGCTATGAACATGGCAGTGGCTTCGGTCTGCTCGCGCGACTCGATCGAGCACGGCCCGGCCACCAAGACCGGCGCGTGCTTGCCGCCGATCGGAATATCACCAACCATCACCACGGTGTCTTCCCGGTGCACCTGGCGCGAGGTCAGGTAATGGACCTTATCAGCCTCTTGCTCGAGCTGCATGCTGGCCTGAAAGATAGTCTTAAAGAGGCTTTTGATGGTGGCGTTGCTAAACGGCCCGCGGTTGGCGGCCGTCAGCAGCTCCAGCATTTGGATTTCGCGCAGCGGGTCGTAATGCGATAGCCCTAGTTGAGTCTGAATCTCACCGATGGCCTCAGCCAGCCGTGCGCGCTCTGAGAGTAGCTCGAGCAGGCGCAGATTAATATCGTCAATTTGGGCTCGTAAACTCTGGATCTTTGCTTCCACGTTCCACCTTCCGCTGGGAGAGCCGCACCACCAGGATGCTGACTTCATAGAGTACCACCAGCGGAACGCCGACGAGGGCAAAGTTAAACGGGTCGCCGGTCGGGGTAATAACAGCGGCGATAAGCAAGCCGGCAACAATAGCGTGGCGCCGGTACTGCCGCAGCCAGGCAGCCTGGATCAGGCCCAGCCGGGCCAGTAAGAAGCCCAGCACCGGCATCTCGAAGATGATGCCGAAGACCGCCATATACAAGAGCATCTTGCTGATGAAGTCACCAATAGAGAGGACCGCCGTCGCCGCGTCGCCTAAAAAGGCCAGCAGGATGGGCAGGGCAAACGGCAGCACCAGAAAACGCGCGAAAACCACCCCAGCCACAAAAGCCAGTGTGGTCAGCACAATAAACGGCACCGCCCAGCGCCGCTCCTCGGGGTACAGCCCAGGGGCGATAAAGCCCCACACTTGAGCACCGATGATCGGCGAAGCCAGGACCAGCCCAAAGAACGCTGCGATCTGCATGCTGACCACGAACGGCTCGAGGATCGAAAAGTAGTGGAGCGTCAGGTTGCCCGGCAGCGGCGCCTGGAGCCAGGTTAGCAGTTCAAAACGGAAGTAAAAAGCCACCCCCGCGCCCACCACCCAAGCGATCAGGGCGATAAACAGCCGCTTGCGCAGCTCCTCAAGATGCTCGAGCAGGGTCATGCTTCATGCCCGGTGCAAGGTGGTATGAACTTAACTCCGGAGCTTTTCGCGCTCGAGACGGAGCTGCTCGACCTCAGTGCGGAGCTTCTCGCGTTCGGCTTCGAGCTCTTGCGTCGCACCCCGGTTAGCCGCGCTCGCCCGGCTCGGCTGTGGGCGCGGCTCGGCCCCCAACTCCTCTTCGGTTTCGAGAGCGATGTCGGTGCGCATGTCGCGGACACCCTTGCGAAACTCCCGCACCGACTGGCCGATGCTTTTGGCCAGCTCGGGCAGGCGGCGCGCACCAAAGAGCAGCAGCACCACCACCAGAATAATCAGGATCTCCCAGGTTCCCAAAGGGCCAATACGCATAGCAACCTCCTGGCCCAAAGCTTAGCACAGTTGGGCCGGAACTACTGTTTAGCAGTGCTCAGGATTTTGTCGTATGCCTCTGGGGCGGGCTTCAACACGGTGGTCGTTGCGCTGCTACGCGCTGTGCCATGATCGCGCGGGCCACGCGGGAGGCGGGAGGGCGGCCGAGTTCGGCGCTTACCCAAACGGCGCAGTCGACCAGCGGCTCGAGGGCGACGCCAGTCTCGATACCGAGCCCGTGCAGCAGCCACACCACCTCCTCGGTAGCAACGTTGCCCGAGGAGGTGGCCGCGTAGGGGCAGCCGCCCAGCCCGGCGACCGAGGCGTCGAATACCGCCACGCCCATCTCTAGCGAGGCCCAGATATTGGCCACAGCCATGCCGTAGGTATCGTGATAATGGCCGGCGAGCCGCTCTACCGGCAGGCGCTTCATTACTGCTTCGAGCACGCGCTGTACGGTGAGCGGGGTGCCCACGCCGATGGTGTCGCCGAGGCTGATCTCGTAGCAGCCCAGGTCGTGGAGCGTCGCCGCCACAGCCGCGACGGCTTCGGGTGCAATAGCGCCCTCGTACGGGCAGCCGACCACACACGAGACGTAGCCGCGTACCCTCACCCCGGCCTCGTGCGCAGCTGCGGTCACCGCCTCGAAGCGTGCCAATGATTCAGCAATCGAGCAGTTGATGTTCTTGCGGCTGAAGGATTCGGAGGCCGCGGCGAAGACCGCCACCTCGGTGGCGCCGACGGCAAGCGCCGCCTCGAAGCCCTTGAGGTTGGGGGTCAGCACCGGATAGGCCACGCCCGGCAGACGCTCGATCCGCGCCATCACCGCAGCCGCGTCGCCCATCTGCGGCACCCACTGGGGCGATACAAACGAGGTAGCCTCGATTGCCGTGAGGCCCACCGCACCCAGGCGCGCGATGAGCTCGACCTTGGTGTCGGTTGGCAGCAACTGCTTCTCGTTCTGTAACCCGTCGCGCGGGCCGACCTCGATGATCTTCACCCGGCTGGGTAGCTTCCCGGCGTCGCTCCTCATGCGGTGCGGACCGCCTCGAGCTCAACGATCTCGGCGCCGTCATCCACCTGGTCGCCCACCGCGAAGCGGAAGGCCCTGACTACGCCGTCGGTCGGAGCAACGATGATATGTTCCATCTTCATGGCCTCGATAATGAGCAGTGGCGCACCCTTAGCGACCTTCGCTCCGGCGGTGGCAATAAGCGCGATGATCTTGCCCGGCATCGGCGCGCGCAAGCCGCCCTCCGCGCCGCCGCCCGCGCCCTCGTGATACAGCGGATCGACGCTCACGAGCTGCCATGCGCGCCCGTACAGGAAGATATGCCGCTGCTCACCCGCCACTATCACGGTGGCGTTCAGGCGCCGACCGTCTAGCTCGGCGCGCAGCAACCCGCGCGCAGCGAGCTCGCCGCGCGCCTCAGCCGAGTGCCCGTCGAGCATTAGCAGGTACCCCTCGTTGCGGTAGACAACCCCAACCGTTTTCTGCACCTCGCCCAGGCGGAACAGCAGGTTGCGCTGCGCGCTGACGTTAAGCCACCAGCCGTCGCGCCCGTGCCACGGCGACAGCCGAGCCTCGCCGCATCGTGCCGACACGGCCGCTCGCTCGCGCAGCAGTTCGGCCAGCGCGGCGACCTGCCACACTGCGAGCGGCGTTTCGGCCCTGGCCGGGAACAGGTAGGCCTGCTCGCGCTCGATCAGCCCGGTGTCGAGGTCGGCGCTGGCGAAGGCGGGAGCTGCGATGAGCCGCGATAGAAACTCGATGTTGTTGGCCACACCGACGACCCGGTATTCGGCCAGCGCTTGCCGCAGCCGCGCCCGCGCCCGGTCACGGTTCTCGTCCCACACAATCAGCTTGGCGATCAGCGGGTCGTAGTACGGGCTGATCTCGTCACCCTCCTCCACGCCGGCATCGACTCGCACGTGTAGGCTCTCAGCGGGGGGGGCGAGGTAGATGAGCTTGCCGGTGGCGGGTAGAAAACCCCTAGCCGGATCCTCGGCATAGATGCGCGCTTCCAGCGCATGGCCGCGGAGCGGCAGCTGCTCTTGGGTAAGCGGCAGCGGCTCGCCGGCGGCCACCCGCAGCTGCCATTCCACCAGATCGAGGCCGGTGATCATCTCGGTGACCGGGTGCTCTACCTGCAGGCGGGTGTTCATCTCCATGAAGTAAAATGAGCCCTCCTGAGTGGCGATAAACTCCACTGTGCCGGCGCCCACGTAACCCACCGCCTTGGCGGCCTCCACCGCCGCCTTGCCCATCGCCGCACGGCGCTTAGGCGTCATCCCGATCGCTGGTGCTTCCTCCAGCACTTTCTGATAGCGGCGCTGCACCGAGCAGTCGCGCTCGAAGAGGTGGAGGTAGTTGCCGTGGGTATCGCTAAAGACTTGGATCTCGAGGTGGCGCGGGCGGGTGATGTACTGCTCGAGCAGCACCTGGTCGTTGCCGAAGGAGGAGGCCGCCTCGCGCTGACAGGAGGTGAGCGCGTCGGCGAAGTCCTCAGGCTTCATGACGAGCCGCATGCCCTTGCCGCCGCCGCCCGCGGCGGCCTTGATCAGCACCGGGTAGCCGATGGCGTCGGCCTCCCTCCTGAGCCGCGCCGGGTCCTGGTCATCGCCGTGGTAGCCGGGAGCGATGGGCACGCCGATCGCCGCCATCAACTGCTTCGCCTCCGACTTTGAGCCCATAGCGCGGATCGCAGCCGCCGGCGGGCCGATGAAGACGATTCCAGCCTCCTGGCAGGCGCGGCAGAAGGTCTCGTTCTCGGCCAGGAAGCCGTAGCCGGGATGGATCGCTTGAGCCCCGGTGACCTTGGCCGCAGTGATAATGCGCTCGCTCGCGAGATAGCTCTCGCGGGCGGCAGCCGGGCCGATGAGGACAGCCTCATCAGCGAGGCGGACGTGAAGAGCATGGGCGTCGGCCTCGGAATAGACAGCCACCGTCCTAATGGCCAGGCGGCGGGCGGTCTTGATGATGCGGCAGGCGATTTCACCGCGGTTGGCGATGAGGATCTTGTCAAACATCGGGCCCTCCCTTTCCGGCTTAGCGCTGCGGCACCCAGGCTGCCGGGCGCTTGGCAAGAAAGGCGTCTAAGCCTTCCTTCGCCTCGGGCGTGGCGCGCAGTGCAGCGATACGCCGCGCGGTGTCCTCGATCACCTCGTCATCCACCGGACGATTCGCTACAGCGCGTAGCAGCTCCTTTAGCGCAGCCTGCGCCTTAGGCCCACCCTGCAGCAGCGCCGCCACGATGTCGCCTACCTTGGCATCGAGCACGTTCTCACCGACGACCTCATGCGCCAGCCCGAGCTCCCCGGCCCGCGCGGCAGAAATCCGTTCCGCCGTCTGGAAGTAGCGGTAAGCCTGCCGCTCCCCGATGGCCCGGATCACATAAGGGCTGATAGTCGCCGGGATGATCCCGACCTTGACCTCCGGGGCCGCGAAGCTTGCCTTCTCGGAGGCTACGCAGATGTCGCAAGCCGCGGCCAGTCCCATCCCGCCCCCTAGCGCCGCGCCATGCACCCTGGCGATGGTGGGCCTATCCAGCTCGGCCAGCCGCCGCAGCATCTCTGCCAGCCGCCGCGCGTCCTCGCGGTTCTCCGCCATACTAGCCGCGGCCGCGGCCTTCATCCAGTTGAGGTCGGCCCCGGCCGAAAAGCTCTCGCCCCGTCCGGCAAGCACCATCACCCGCACCGACTCGTCGTTACCAAGGTCGCCGAAAACAGCGCTGAGCTCAGCAATCAGCTCGGCGTTGAAGGCGTTGTGCACCGCAGGGCGGTTCAGCCAAACGGTGGCCACGGCACCGGCCCGTTCAAGTTCCAGTGTTCGGTACACGACATTGTCTCCTTATTGTCTCCTTGGCGCGTCACATGCGGAACACGCCAAAGCGGGTCTGGGGTATGGGGGCATTGAGTGCTGCCGCGAGCGATAGCCCTAGCACCCGCCGGCTCTGCGCCGGATCGACCACGCCGTCGTCCCACAGGCGCGCGGTAGCGTAGTAGGGGTGACCCTGGAGCTCATACTGTTGGCGGATGGGCACCTTGAAGTCCTCTTCGTCCTCCTTGCTCCAGCTGCCGCCCTTGGCCTCGAGGCTGTCGCGGCGCACGGTCGCCAGCACACTCGCTGCCTGTTCGCCGCCCATTACCGAGATGCGCGCGTTGGGCCACAGCCACAGGAAGCGGGGTGAGTAGGCACGCCCGCACATGGCGTAGTTGCCGGCACCGAAGGAGCCACCGATGATCATCGTCAGCTTGGGCACCTGCGCGGTGGCGACCGCAGTCACCATCTTGGCGCCATCTTTGGCGATGCCGGTGTTCTCATACTTGCGGCCGACCATGAAGCCGGTGATATTTTGCAGAAACAGCAGCGGGATGCTGCGCTGGGCACAGAGCTCGATGAAGTGCGCGCCCTTCTGCGCCGACTCGCTGAAGAGGATGCCGTTATTGGCAACAATCCCTACCGGATAGCCGTAAAGTTGAGCGAAGCCGGTCACTAGCGTGGTGCCGTAACGCGCTTTGAACTCGTCGAAGCGTGAACCATCGGCCAGGCGCGCAATCACCTCGCGCACGTCATACGATTTCCTGGTGTCGGTGGGGATGATCCCGTAGATCTCCGCTGGATCGTAAAGCGGCTCTTCTCCGGTTCCGAGCGCTATGTTGACCGGCTTGATCCGGTTCAGGTTAGCGACGATCCGCCGTGCTAGGTAGAGGGCGTGACTGTCGCTCTCAGCGAGATGATCGGCGACGCCCGAGAGGCGGGTATGCACGTCGCCGCCGCCCAGCTCCTCGGCCGACGCCACCTCACCGGTCGCCGCCTTCACCAGCGGCGGGCCGCCGAGGAAGATGGTGCCCTGGTTCTTGACGATGATGGCCTCGTCGCTCATCGCCGGCACATAGGCGCCACCCGCGGTGCACGAGCCCATCACCACCGCGATCTGCGGGATGCCGCGCGCGGAGAGGTTGGCCTGGTTGTAAAAGATGCGGCCGAAATGCTCGCGGTCGGGGAAGACCTCGTCCTGCTTGGGCAGGAAGGCCCCACCCGAGTCGACCAGATAGATGCAGGGCAGGTTGTTCTCGCTCGCGATCTCCTGGGCGCGTAGATGCTTTTTCACCGTCATCGGGTAGTAGGTGCCGCCCTTTACTGTGGCGTCGTTGGCCACAATCACGCACTCGACACCCTGCACCCGCCCGATGCCGGTGATGAGGCCGGCCGAAGGCGCGTCGTTGTCGTACATGCCCCAGGCGGCGAGCTGCCCGACCTCGAGAAAGGGGGTGCCTGGGTCTAGCAGGTGGTTGACCCGGTCGCGCGGCAGAAGCTTGCCGCGGGCGGTGTGTTTTTCGCGTGCTGCCTCGCCGCCGCCCAGCGCCACCGCCGCCACCTTGTCGCGCAGGTCGGCCACTAGGGCGCGCAGGGCCGCGGCGTTGGCCTGGAACTCGGCGCTCTTGGGGTTGATGCCCGACTTGATGACGCTCATACCAGCCGCCGCCTACCCCGTCTCGGTGAACAGCTCACGGCCGATCAACATACGGCGGATCTCGCTGGTGCCAGCGCCGATTTCGTAGAGCTTGGCGTCGCGCCACAGGCGGCCGACCGGATACTCGTTGGTATAACCGACGCCGCCCAGCGCCTGGATCGCCTGGCCGGCCAGCCAGGTCGCCTTCTCGGCGGTGTAGAGGAGTACGCCGGCGGCATCCTTGCGCAGCGTCCGGGGGTGGCTGATCTGGTCAAAAGCCCGCCCCACCGCATAGGCGTAGGCGCGGCAGGCGCTCCAGGTGGTATACATGTCGGCCAACTTGCCCTGCATCAGCTGGAACTCGCCGATCGGCTGATTGAACTGCTTGCGCTCGTGCAGGTAGGGCAGCACCGCTTCCAGACAGGCCGCCATGATCCCTAGCGGCCCGCCCGAGAGCACCGCGCGCTCGTAATCCAGCCCGCTCATTAGCACCTGCACGCCGCGGCCGATGTTGGCCTCGCCGCCGAGCACGTTCTCCACCGGCACCTCGACATCGTCGAAGAACAGTGGGTAGGTATTTGAGCCGCGCATACCGAGCTTGTCGAGGTGAGTGCCGTGAGAAAAACCCTGCATCTCTCTCTCAATGACGAAGGCGGTGATGCCGCGCCGCCCGGCTGCGGGATCGGTCTTGGCATACACCACCAGCGTGTCAGCATCCCCACCGTTGGTGATCCACATCTTGGTGCCATTGAGGATGAAGCGGCCACCCCGGCGCTCAGCTCGCAGCTTCATCGACATCACGTCGGAGCCGGCTTCAGGTTCGCTTATGGCCAGTGCCCCCACGTGCTCGCCCGCGATCAGCTTGGGCAGATACTTCTGCTGCTGCGCCTTAGTGCCGTAGCGGCGGATCTGGTCGATGCACAGGTTGGAGTGCGCGGCGTAGGAGAGGCCCACCGAGGCCGACGCGCGCGAGATCTCCTCCATCGCGACGATGTGGGCCAGGTAGCCCATGCCGGTACCGCCATACTCCTCCCCAACCGTTATGCCGTGCGCGCCGAGGTCGCCGAGCTTCTTCCAGAGGTCGGTGGGGAACTCGTTGGTGCGGTCGATCTCCGCCGCACGCGGCGCGATCTCAGCGGCACAAAAGTTGCGCAGCGTGTCGCGCAACGCTCTGATGGTCTCGCCGAGCTGGTAGTCGAGGTTCGGGATGGGCATGGCTGGCCTCCTCACCGCGCAATGGGACATTTTACCCTAAAGGCGGGTCAGAGCATCGGTCAGCCATTGGTAGCTGCGGCGGACGGTCAGCAGGGGGTCTTTAGGTTGGTCATGCTCGACAATCAGCCACTCAGCGCCGGCGGCGATAGTGGCCGGGATGAGCGCTGGCCAGTCCATCACGCCGTAGCCTACGTCGGCCCAGCCGCCTTGGTCGCGATTATGCCCCTCTGGGGCGATGTCCTTGATGTGCGCCCGCGGACAGCGCCCGGCAAAGCGCTTAAGCAGTGCCAGCGGGTCGCGCCCGCCGCGCACCATCCAGGCTAGGTCAGGCTCGAGCCCCAGCGCCTGGTCTTCGAGCAACCAGTCGAGGGCCAGCCGCCCTTCGATCTCAACCATCTCAAAGTCATGGTTGTGGTACAGGAGGGTCGTCCCGTGTTCGCGGCAGCGCTGAGCAAAACCAGCTAGCTCGCTTCCCAAAGCCTGCCACCCGGCGGCGTTGCCAGGGCGCTCGGCCAGCCACGGCACTACCAGGGTGCGGTTACCCAGGGCGGTCTGGAAGGCGATGGCACGTTTAAGGTCGGTGCGTAGGGCCTCCAGGCTGACGTGGCTGGAGACTACCCTGAGGTCGTGCTTAGACAGCAGCTCTTGCCAACTTCTTAGGTCCTGGCCATAGTCGCCGGCGGTCTCCACGGCGCGGTAACCTGCCGCCGCTACTGCGCCTAGCAGCACGTCAAGATCGTGAGCCAGATTGCGGACGGTGTAAAGCTGCAAAGCGATACCGGGTTTAGTCATCAAGCTCTCCTTCCAACAGGCCGAGGGGGAGGGGGGCGGGGCGAGCTACGGTGCTGGTGAGGGTCTGCGCCTGGCCGCTATGGGCCGCCGCTAAGATGGCTAGCATCACCTCCAGCACGTGATAGGCCAGGTCGCCGCTGGCGCGCTGCGGGCGGCCCGTGCGCAGGGCCTGGGCCAGATCGGCGGCGCCCAGGCCGCGCCAGTTGCCGGTGCGGTAGCCGTGGCTGATCGGCAGCTCGCTCCAGGACTCGGCACCCCAGCGGCGCAGCCGTACCGGCCCACCGAAGGTGTTGGGGTCGGGGGCGCTCAAGGTCCCCTCGCTGCCGTAGACCTCCAGCCGCGGCAGCTCCGAGGCGGCCACATCGAAGGTAGTGATCAGCGTGCTGATGGCCCCACCTTGGTGCTCGAGCACCCCTACTACGTGGGTTTCGACCTCAACCGGGATGATAGTGCCGTAGAGCTCCTTAGAGGTTGCGCGCCGCGTCTCAAAGCTGCGCCTGGCCATACTGACTACCCGGCGCACCGGACCCAGGAGGTTGATGATGGCCGTCAGATAGTAAGGTGCCATATCCAGCAGCGGCCCGCCGCCAGGCTGATAGAAGAAGAACGGGTTGGGGTGCCACGACTCCGGCCCGCGGCTCATCATAAACGCCGTGGCCGCTACCGGCGTACCGAGCCAGCC
>JAGXSO010000124.1 GCA_018333775.1 Truepera sp. | reverse complement strand
CGGTCATGATGGGGGTGGCTGGGCAGGACGGGGTGGTTGACGCTTTCAACCCCCTCCTGAGCGAGCAGCCAGTGGGCCAACTGATGGGTGTTGTGCATGTGCCGCTCAGCGCGCAAGCTGAGCGTTTCAAGCCCCAGCAAGAACAAGAAGGCGTTATGTGGGCTCATGGCCGCACCGATATCTCGCAGCCCCTCGACCCGCGCCCGGATGGCCAAAGCGATGTTGCCGAAGGGGCCGCCTGCCCCGAACACCTCCCAGAAGTTAAGCCCGTGGTAGCTGGGGCTTGGCTCGGTAAAGAGCGGGTAGCGGCCGTTGCCCCAATTAAAGCTGCCGGCATCGACAATCAGCCCGCCGATGCCGGTGCCGTGGCCGTTAATCCACTTGGTGGCCGAGTGCAGCACCACATCGGCGCCGTCATCAATCGGCCGATAGAGGTAGCCGCCCATCGCCGTGGTGTTATCGACCAGCACCGCCACGCCCTGGGCGTGGGCCGCTTGGGCGATGGCGGCAAGATCGGGCAGGGCCAGCGCCGGATTGGCGATCGACTCCAGGTAGACCGCCTTGGTGTGCTCATCGATCAGCCTGGCGTAGTCCTCGGGGTTATCGTCAGAGCCGACAAAGCGCACCTCGATGCCGAGCCGGGGCAGCGTCACTTTGAAGAGGTTGTAAGTGCCGCCGTAGAGATTGGGCGAGGAGACGATGTTGTCGCCCGCCTGGGCCAGCATCAGGATGGCGATGAACTCCGCCGCGTGCCCCGAGGCTACCGCCAGCGCCGCCGCTCCTCTCTCCAAGGCCGCAATGCGCCTTTCCAGCACGTCGTTAGTCGGGTTCATGATGCGGCTGTAGATATTGCCGAACTCCTGCAGAGCGAACAGTCTGGCGGCGTGATCGGCGTCATCAAAGGCATAGGCGGTGGTCTGGTAGATCGGCACAGCGCGGGACTTGGTGGCGGGGTCGATCGCCTGGCCGGCATGGATTTGCAGCGTTTCAAAGCGGTAGGCCATAATTCCTCCGGAAGTCGGTATTCGAGTATTCAAGTATTCGAGTATTCGAGTAGGGTCAAGCCTGTCAGGCTTTCAGGCTCTCAATTACTCGGGCGAAGCCTTGTCTGTCAGCCAGTGGTTTTTGCCGATCGCCTGGTCAGCGCTTCGCGAAATCACTCGGGCGAAGCCTTATTACTCGGGCGAAGCCTTGCACCCCGAAGGGCGGGCCGAGGCGAAACTGTCCTAGCTGATAGCCTGACTAGCTGACGGTCTGGCAGCCCTTTTCCAAACAGCAAGACGCGGCTCTGGCTACCTCTAGGGCCTGGCCAAGCCGCCTAACGCATTCGCCGGTTGTTAATCATGCCTGCCTCCTGGTCTCGTTGAGGCTTGACGCCCCTATCTTTCCAGGCTGCGCGCTATCGTAGCGCCCACACCCGGCTGGACGGAGCACCCGCCTACATGAAGGCTGGTTGCTGCGGCTTCAACGGGCCAGATCCCTCCGCCGCTCTGGATAAGAGTCACCCCGCAGGGTGATAGCGGTGATTAAAGCACATCATCGCGCTGTGTGCAAGCGTCGGCCAAGCTTTGAGGCTCACAGCGGTAACCGTGAGACTAGCGAGAGCCAGAAGCCCTCGGCATAACCTCCCGCGACCCCCACGCTCAGCGGGGCGCCGTAGTTGATGACCAGATCGGCCATCACCGTCAGGTCGGCACCGAGGTAAAAGCCTCCCGCAAGCCAGCCGCGCAGCCGAGGCGTGAAGGTGAGGCGCTCCAGAGCATAGAGGCCGTCATCGTAGCGCCAGGCGGTTATCAGCGAGAGGCGATGGCCGAGTGAGGCCAGGGCCATGACGCTCTCGGGTGTCAGGGGGATAGGCAGGGCCGGGCGATAACCAGCCGTCAGGGCCAGCTCGAGCGTCCCCCCTGCTAGCGGCTGCAGGTAGCTGGCCTCGGCCCAGGCGCCTAGCGAGGCCCCACTGTGTACGGCCGTCGCGCCCAGGCGCAGCCCCCGCGTGCGGTAGCCCCACCAGTCGGCACGTTGGTTAGAGACTATCGCCTCAGCCCGTCCATCGAGCTGCCAGCGCCCGGTTGAGGGGAGGTACACGGGCCCTAGTTCGAGGCTCAACCGGCTAAGCCAGCGGTCGTTAGGCAAGGTGGCCATAACAGCCGCCGCAACACCAAAGGCGGTCTCGGTGGTGGGGGCCAGATGCGGCCGGTGCGGCCAGACCCCGGCTTGCAACCCCAGGCTCAGCGGGTGCTGCCGCCCGAAAGCATTAAGGATGGTGTTGGCGCCGTAATCGTAGCGGAGGTAGCCGTAGGCGCTGCCGAGCGGCCCCACGAGCGCCGTATCGAGACCCAGGCGAAGGGCATAGCTGTGCAGGCCAGAGTCGTCCTGGCCAAAGACGGTAAGCTCGGCGGCCAGACGCGGTGGCGACAATCCTACCGCCAGGCCGGTAGGCAGCCAGCCGTAAGGAGCCAGGCTGGGCTGCGGGTCATAAGGGCGGACTGGATAGGCCGCAGGGGCCACGCCGTCAAGAGGGAGCGGCTCAATCACCCCCGCCACCGGGCTAAGCTGCGGACGTATTACCGCCAGGTCGTAGCCGCGTCCGCCCAGCGCCACGTGCCAGAGGTAATCGCCGGCCGCCACCGGGCTAAAGGCACCGCCTAACGTCCGGGTTAGCCGGTACAGCGCGAGCCTGTCTAGCTCGAGCCGATAGAGATCGAACGCCCCGGTCTCGTCGCGGTCGGAGCGGAACAACAGCGCCCCTTCGCCGTCCCAAGCCGGGTCAAGGTTCTGAGCCGAGTCTTGGGTTAAAAAGCGCAGCGCATCACCTTCGAGTAGGGCCAGATCGACCATGCCCTGACGCCACAGGCTAAGCGCCACCTGCCCGCCGGGGCTTACCGCCAAGCCGACGATGTGAGACCCTGCTGGCGCTTGCCAGACGGTCTCGGTGGCCCCGTCACACCAGCGGCGCAGCTCTGCCCTCGCGGGAATCACATCTCTGACGAACAGGATGCAGCCCTCGGGCGTAACTGCCGGGTGGTGGGCCCGCGCCCCTGCGGTGAGCTGCCGCTCGAGCCCGCTCGTTATCTCCAGCGCAAACAGCTCGGAGAAGGCAGTGCCCGGACGGGGCACCACGCGGGCATAGATGAGCGTGTCATCATCCAGCCAGGCCAGACGCTGCGGGGCGCGATCCCGGATCACGACGCGCGGTTCACCCAGCTCGGAACCACTGACCTCGGCTACTACGATGGCCCCTTCAGCAGCAACCCAGGCCAGGCGCAAGCCGTCCGGACTCATGGCCGGGGCACGGGTATAGCCGCCGTCGTCGGTGCGGCGCTCGCCCTCGATACGGTGCTGCGCCCGCGCTTGGGCATGCTCCGTGACCTCCTGCTGCCAGGCCGCCCAGTCAGGCTCGAGCCTGGGGCCGACCGCGCGCTCCCAGGCGTCGGCGAAGCTGAGCAGCGGGCCGCGCCGGTTGTAGCGCTGCAAGGTGGCCAGGATCGCCTCGAAGCCGTGACGCTCGACCAGATAATCGATGAACGCCGCCCCGAACAGGTAGCGTGTCAGGCCGCCCGGCCACTGCTCGTAGGTGATCAGGCCGGCCTCAGCGAGCGTTGGGAAGTCGCCCTCAAGCGCCACCGTCTCGATCAAACCGCGGCTCAGCGCGTCGTCGAGGCGTCCGCCGCCGTACTCGGACTCGACCCAGGTAGCGATCCCTTCTAGGAACCAGCTCGGCGGCACTGAGGCTAACTGACTCCCTACCAAACCCACATCCGGCAGTAGCCCAGTACCGCCCTCGGTATAGGTGAGCTGCACGCTGTGGGTCAGCTCGTGCAGCAGCAATGTAAAGAGCGGGTCCGGGTCGCGGTAGGAAAGCTCGCCATAAAGGGGGAAGAGTACCCGCAAGGCCACGGTGGGGCGCGGCAACGGCGGTGCGAAGGCGTTGAACACATCGGTGCTGGCGTCCAGGGTGATAACCACCGGCGTGGTATGAGCAAAGAGCCCTTCGAGCACCGTCAGCGCCCGCTCGGCGGTATGCGCCACCCGCTGGGCGTAGTCGGCCAGGGCCGGATCGTGGTAGATCACCCGCACCCGCGGCGCCACTACCTCCTGCGCCGCCAGCGACCAGGACAGACAGAGCAGCAACAGGAGCCAGCGCACACCATAGTCTACCGCCCTCAACCCCCCCGACCCCCCTATTAGGGGGGGTGGCGTAGCCGGGGGGTTAGGAAGCTGTCTCGTATGCTATAAAACGCTCATGCCGGTTTACGTGATCGACAAGCCGCTCGGCCTCACCTCGCACGACGTGGTAGCCATAGCCCGCCGAAGCCTCAGCATCCAGCCGGTAGGCCACGCCGGGACACTCGACCCCTTAGCTGGCGGAGTGCTGGTGCTGCTGGTTGCTGAGGCCACTAAAATTTCATCTTTCCTAACCGGCTCCGATAAAGAGTACCTGGCTTGGGTGTCGTTTGGGGCCGGCACGGAGACCCTCGACGCCGAGGGGCCGATCACCGCCACAGCAGACGCTTCAGCGCTCACCCAAGCCACGCTGGAGGCTGCCTTGCCACCCTTTTTAACTATGACGGCGCAGCTCCCCCCAAGCTATTCGGCGATTAAACAAGGAGGCGTCAAGGGGTATCAGGCGGCGCGGCGCGGCCAGGCCCTGCCGCTTGAGCCCCGCCCGGTCGGCTACCGACGGATCGCCCTGCTGGGCTTTGCCGCTACCCGCGACGCGCTGCCCCGCGCCTTCAGCCTTACTCCAGCAGGGGACTGGCGCGTTAATGAGCGCGGCCTGCGCGTAACCTTACCCGAGGCGCTGGGCGGCTTCCCGACCGCGCTCTTGCTCCTAACCGTGCAGGCCGGGACCTACCTGCGCGCCTTCGCCCGCGATCTCGGTGCGGCCATCGGCTTTCCGGCGCACCTCAGCGGCTTGGTGCGCACCCGTGCCGGGCAGCTGGGGCTCGAGCGGGCCGTACCCTTAGACGCTCTCCCCGATGCCCCTGCCATCGCCCCCGCCGACACCCTCCCTTATCCGGTGCTGCGCTTAACTGGCGAGCAGGCAATCCACTTCCGCCAAGGCCGACCTCTTTCGTCAAACCTGTTAAACCTGAACGAGCGCACCACCTTGCTCGATCCGCACGGGCGGCTGGTCGCCATCGCCGAACCTCAAAAGCTGCTGCGGGTCTGGCACTGATCGTCAAATCCGCGTCGAGCAACTGTTATGGTGCGCGAGCGCACCCTACTCTGGGAGTCGAGCAACTGTTATGGTGCGCGAGCGCACCCTACTCTGGGAGTATAATCCGGTTGCGGCTCAGGAGGCTCTAAGAGATGAGGGAGCGATGCCGGCTATCAGTGTTGAGAACATCCGCTTCTCCTACGGCAAGCTCGAAGCGCTTAAGGGGATCAGCTTCACAGTGGCCCCCGGCGAGGTGCTGGGGTTTTTAGGCCCCAACGGCGCCGGCAAGTCGACCACCATCAAGATCCTAACCGGCCAGCTCACCCCCCAGGCAGGGG
>JAGXSO010000123.1 GCA_018333775.1 Truepera sp. | reverse complement strand
CTAGCGGCTGAACTGGCCTACCGGCTGGGCATCCCGCGCCTGGTGTCTTCGGATTCGGTGCGACAGGCGCTGCGCTCGCTAATCAGCCCTGAGCTTAGCCCAGCGCTGCATAGCTCGAGCTTTTTGGCCTGGCGCAGCGAGCTGCTCCCCGGCGAAGCGGCTCAGCCCAAGCGCAAGCGCGTCATTCGCGGCTTTCAGACGCAGGTGCAGCAGCTCACCACCGCCCTCTCGGCGGTAATAAGGCGCAATATCGAAGAGCACACCTCGGTAGTGCTCGAGGGGGTCCACTTGGTCCCCGGCTTCATCCCCGCTGCCGCGCTGCAGGGCGCCGTAGCGGTCGAACTGGTAGCGGCGGTCAGCGACCCTGAGGTGCACCGGCGCCATTTTACGCTGCGCGAGGTTCAGACCCTGCACCGCCGCAGCCACGAGAGCTACCTGGAGCATTTCACCGCAATCCGCTATCTTCAAGACTTTATCATGCAGCGCGCTAGCGAGGAGGGGACAGCGGTTATCGAGATGGGCGACTTTGATCAGGCCGTCGAGCGGGCGCTCGAGCGCGTGCTCGATGCCGTGTTGATCGATAGCAGCTTGCGGGCCGGTTCAGTAGAAGCAGCTCCGCCCGAGCGTTAGACTGGGCGATATGGAAGGCGCCGCAATCGAAACCAGGCAGCTCAGCAAACACTACGGCCAGCGGCCGGTAGTGCGCGATCTTAGTTTCCGGGTCGCCCCCGGCGAGGTCTATGCCCTGGTTGGCCCCAACGGCGCGGGCAAGACCACGGTAATTCGGCTCCTTACCGGCCTGGCCTTTCCAACTGCGGGCAGCGTTTATCTGCTAGGGCTTGAACTGCTTAAGAACCCCGCTGTCCGCCGCCGCATCGGCGCGGTGGTCGAGGCGCCTGCCGCCTTCTACCCCTACCTCAGCGGCCGCGCTAACCTAGCGCTGCACGCCAGGCTGGCCGGCGGTGTAACTGACGGACGGATCGCCGAAGTGTTGCGGCTGCTAGAGCTAGAGACCTCAGCCGAACGCAAGGTCGGCGTTTATAGCCTAGGGATGCGGCAGCGCCTAGGCGTAGCCGCCGCGCTGCTGACCCAGCCGGAGGTGCTGATTTTAGACGAGCCGGCCAGCGGCATGGACCCCTTAAGCCTGCACGTGGTGCACCGCGTGCTGCGCGAGGCGGCAAGCATGGGCACCGCCGTGCTGCTGTCAACGCACCACCTCGACGAAGTGGCCGCTTACTGCTCGCGGGTCGCTATTCTGGAAGAGGGCCAGCTGATCGACGAGGTTAACCTGCTCGACCGCCGCGACCGTTATCGCGCCCAGGTCTCGGATGTCAGGCGGGCTCAGCTGGCCTTAAAGACTCAGCCGTTCATCCGCCACGCCGGCACCCGCGGCGACGAGGTAGTTTTCATCCTGGAAGACTCGGCGGCCCTCGGCCAGGTAGCGGGTGCTCTGGTCGCAGCAGGGGTAGAACTGCTGGGCCTGGCGCGTGACAACTTCGACCTGCGGGCCTACTACCGCGAGCGGGTCAGCGCTAAGCGGGGCGTCGCGCCGGAGGAAGTCGCGTGAGGGCGCTGCTGAGTATCGAGTTCGGCAAGCTCTTAAGGCTGAGCAGCCTGCGCTTTAGCCTGGTGCTGCTGGCGCTGTTCCCGGCCATCTGGGCCTTCGCCCCCGGGGTAGCTGAGATCTACGGCTTTTTCGTCATCTCGGCCTATCAGGTGCCGGCGCTAGCGCTGCTAACCACCATGGAGTTTTTGCTGCCGCTCTTGGTAGCCATCGCCAGCGCCGAGCTGTTGGGGCTCGAGCGCACCTTCGGGACGCTTCCCACTGTGCTGCTGCGCCCGGTCACACGCTCGCAATTTATCGCCGCCAAGCTCATCGTCGCTACCATTTACCCCTTCCTGCTGCTGGCGTTCATGCTGGCAGTGGGGCTTATCTCGGGCTTCCCTTTTGGTTACGGCAGCTTCCTGGGCGGCACCGGCCTCGGCGCGGGCGGCCTCTTGGGCGAAGGGCTCATCACCCCGGGAGCGGCGCTGCTCGAGCTGCTGCGCGGCTACCTGATCGCAGCCTGTAGCCTGGTGCCGATCAGCCTGCTGGCACTGCTGTTTACGGTGGTGTGGATGAACGCTGCCGGCGGGGCGCTAGCTACCTTGGGGGTGCTGATCACCATGCAGCTGATGGTGGTCTTCCCGGGGCTCGAGCGCTTCCTGCTGACCGCACAGTTGAGCGCTTACGTGCAGCCGGTAGCCGACTTGGGTTGGGTGCTAGCATTGCTGGCGGTCTACTCTTCGGCCTTCGCCGCTACTGCGGTAGTCCTCTTTGAAAGGAAGGACTTCTGATGTGGCGCCTGTGGCTGCTCGGCGCAGCCCTGTTAGCAAGCCCGGCGCTGGCTATTTCCTACACTGTTCAGGTCGCTGCGCTCTCTGACCAGCAGGCCGCCATCGAGCTGCGCCGCCGCCTCATCGCCGAGGGTTACGAAGCCTACCTGGTCAGCGTGCAGACTGAGCAGGGGGTGATTTTCCGCTTGCGCGTCGGCGCCTTTGCCAACCGCGCCGCCGCGGTCAGCTTCGCCGGCCGCATGCCCCCCCTGGGCGGTGCTACACCGGTACCAGCCTTAGCCGAAGATATCCCGGCCGGGCTGTTCCCGCTAAAGCCCCAGCTCATCGCTAGCTACCCCTATCGCGAGCTCTCTATCATCCCCTGGGCCGAAGGCCGGGCTCTCCGCTTTCAGGCTGAAACGGAGGTCGGCCCTACTGACGCTGAACACCGGGTGCTACGTGCCGATCTGGTCGGAAAGCCGTTTCGGGCCTGGCGCGCCCACCCCCAAGCCAATTCCTGGCTGACTAGGGTCTATAACTTCCCGCTCTGGCCCGCCAATCATCGCGACCTGCCTGCCGCAGCCCGCGAGGCCTTTGAGCGCGACGTGCTGACTGCGCTAGCCGGTAATCTCGGCTTGAGCATGGCGGCTATCGAAACCTTTGTCATCCGCCGGGGCGAAGTCCCCTTTGTGGTGCGTGCCGAGCGGCGCCATCTCTTAAGCGACGAGGTTATCCCCTATCCCGCGCTGGGCATCCCACCACCTGGCACCATGCTGCGCGCAGGGCCTGAACTGACCTGGTTCGGCTCTAGCCCTCCCGAGGGGTTTCCCACCGGCCTCCCGGTACCGGTTTTCCACCCGCACGCGGTGCTCGGCCAGCATCCCGCCGAAAATCTTCCCCGTCTGGAGGGGTTACAGCTTACCGGTGTCGGCTGGCACGCTCAGGCTGACGGCGGCTTTACCCGCATCACCGATTTTGCGAGCGGCAAGAGCTTCCGAGCCATCGCCGGCTTCCCGATCTGGGCTTTTGAAGAGTTCTTGCTAATCTATCTTGATGAGCAGCTCGACCTCTACCTGCTCCTTCCGCCGGCCAGCGACCTCTAGCAATGGCATCCTGGACCTTCACACTAAGGAACAGCCAAATGCTGACGGTGCGTCGACCGTACTGAGGGCTTGGCAGTGGCTCGCGGCTGCTTTGCTTTAGACGGCATTCGAAAAATCCCTTGGACTCCGTCGTTGTCATTGCGAGCGCAGCGAAGCAATCTCGCGAAGGGCGTTGGTGGGGGCACGATTTCCGAACGCGCGGTTCCCGAGGTTGCTTCGCCTCGCAAGCTCGGCTCGCAACGACAAGTAGCAAGTAGTTGGTTTGCGGTGAGCGCGACATGCAGCATGCCCCGCTCAGCATGGCAGCCGTTTTCTGAACGCCCTCTAGGTATTAATGGCCTGGGCGCAAGGCACGGGCCTCACCAAGCTACACCTCCCCGTCAGAGCCGACAACCATTAAGCCATCGCCCTGTACCGGCCTAAGCGCTTGGTTGAGGAGGGGCGGTTCAGCCACGAGCTGTAGGAGCTACTACGACCTCAGCTGGCTGGTGGATGCATAAGGGAAACGCCTCCAACACCCATGCCTCATTTATCGCCGCAAAATCTCCAAAGCTTCTTTGGGGCACATGGTAATGCACAGCCCGCACCCCTTGCACCGCAGTGGCGAAATCCTGATCATCTTGGCCTTGCCGTTAAGCCGGACCAGCTCTAAGGCATTGGGCTCAGGGCAGGAGGGAACGCAAACGCCACAACCGTCACACCGGCCTTCCTTTACGCTCGCTGCGTAGTACATGTTACCTCCCGGCGCCCTGCTATCGGCGCCCCTTCGCTCACCATCGCCTTAACCAAATCGTAGGCCTTAGAAATAGCGGTCATATTCTTGCCTAGCAACTCTTGCAGCTTGGAGTATTTCCTCTTTAGCACGTCGTCCAGAGCGGCAGTGGTCCCCGAAGCGATGAACTTGGCGCCGCCAAAGCGCTGCGCGATAGCCTTTTCCA
>JAGXSO010000122.1 GCA_018333775.1 Truepera sp. | reverse complement strand
GCGGGGGCGCGCCGCGGGGTCGGGAGCCAACAGCTCGGCCACGAGCACATCTAGCTCCGCCGGGGCGCTCGGTACCCGGTCACGCAGACGCAGTAAAGGCAAGGCCTTTAGATCGAAGTCGGGCCGAAAGGGAAGCTCTCCCGTGAGGTATTCATAAAGCATCACGCCAAGCGCATAGAGGTCGCTGCGGGCATCGCTGCGACGACCCTGAAGCTCAGGAGCGGCATATGCCGACTTCTCCCCCCGCAGGGGCCGGTCATTATCAAGGCTAGCCAAGCCAAAATCAGTGATCTTGACCTCGCCCAGCGGCGTAACCAGGATATTCGACGGCTTGAGGTTGCGATGCACGATACCGCGGCTATGGACTACCGACAGCACTTCCGCCACATTGGCGAAAATCGCTAAGGTTTCCGCCGGACTAGGCGTAAGTTGGCTAAGCGGCTCCCCCGGCACGTACTCCATGACTAGATAAGGCTGGGAAGCGCTTAAGTTGTAGTCATAAATCTGTGCAATGCCGGGGTGGCGGAGCCTGGAGAGCGCCCTAGCTTCGCGCTGAAAGCGGGTGCGTGCCTCACCGCCTCCGCGCAGTAGCTGCTTAATCAACACCTCGCGCTCCTCAGCTATATCGAAGGCTAAATAGACCAGACCACGGTCATCTCGCTGCAGGTCGCGAAGATAGCGATAGCGACTAGGCAACACCCGACCTAACACAGAACCTCCAGCACGAGTTTAGCATCACTTTACTCACCTTACGCACGCTGTCATTGCGACCCTGAGGCAAAGCCGAAGGGGAAGCAATCTTTAGATGCA
Organism: Truepera sp.; assembly: GCA_018333775.1. The sequence continues at coordinate 2,286 of JAGXSO010000122.1, read as the reverse complement.
CGTGCTGCACACAAACCGAGATTGCCACGTCGCTCTTTTGTCGCTCCTCGCAATGACAAAAAGGGCCTTCAGCACGGTGCCTGCGTAAGGGGAGTCACTTTACTTGACTTTGCTTGGGGCTTCGGCTCGGCGAGGGCTTGGCTAGCTCACGAGTATTCAAGTATTCAGGTCGGCTCAGGCCGCCTGAAGTTCGTGCAACTGGGCTGCTACGCGCTCGGCGTGGCCGCTGGCCTTAACGTTGCGCAGCGCCGCTGCGACCTTGCCCGCAGGATCGACGATGAAAGTGGAGCGGATCAGTCCTTGGTAGGTCTTGCCGTAGTTCTGCTTCTCACCCCAGGCGCCATAAGCTTCAGCTACGCGGTGATCGGTGTCGCTCAGCAGGGGGAACGGAAGCTGATGGTTGCGCGCGAACTGTTGGTGAGAGTCCAGATCGTCGGGCGAGACGCCGAGCACCACGGCTCCTAAACCCGGTAGCAGGTCGCGGAAGTCGCAGGCTTCGGTAGTGCAGCCCGGCGTGTCATCCTTGGGGTAAAAGTAGAGCACTACCCAGCGGCCACGGTATTCGCGCAGGCGCTGTGGGCCGTGAGTCGAGGGGAGCTCAAACTCGGGGGCAGGGTCTCCGGGCATCGGTATCATGGCGCTCCTCCACAAAGTGGTCGCTTAGTGATGATCCAGCAGGGGCGACCGAACGGTACACTGGTAGGGTATGACAGGTTGTTCCGCCCCCGCTGTCAGCTCGACTACCGAAGCCCTGCGGCGTCCGCAGCTAGTGCTAGCCAGCAGCTCGCCGCGCCGCCGGGAGCTGCTGGCTATGATCGGCTTGTCGTTTACCGCCGTCCCCGCCGAGGTCGATGAGACCGCCAGCTCTGCCGACACCCCCCTCAGCCTGGTGTCGCGGCTAAGCCAGGCCAAAGCCGCCGCTGTGGCGCAACGTTATCCTCAGGCTTTAGTATTGGCTGCTGATACTACCGTGGAGCTGGCCGGCACCGTGCTGGAAAAGCCACGTAACACTGCCGAAAACCGTGAGTTCATGGTGCGGCTATCTGGACGAAGCCACACGGTTCATACCGGCCACACCTTAGCCTGGCAGGGGCGCACCGCGCATGAAGTGGTAACCAGCACAGTGACTTTTCGCGCGCTTACCCCCGGTGAAATCGCCTGGTACGTCGCGACCGGCGAAGGGCTGGACAAGGCCGGCGGCTACGGCATTCAAGGCTTTGGTGCGGTGTTAGTATCTAGCATCTGCGGCTGCTATTTTAACGTAGTGGGGCTGAGTCTGGCCACCGTGGCGACGCTGGCGCGCCGCTTGGGGGTGTCGCTTGTCTAACCTGCTCAAAGCCTGGTACTTGTTCTTAGGTCTGACGCTACTCACCTTTGTGGCGGTAGCGTTTGTGGGCACCCCACCGTCGGCGCTGAGCAGCGCGGTGGCGCTGCCCCATCAGCTCCCCTATCGGCTTAGTTTGAATGTGCGCCAGGTCAGCGAGGCGGTACTCGATCGGCGGGAGCTGCGGAGCACCATCAGCAGGCTCGAGCGTACCGTTGCCGAGCTGGAAGCGGAAAACCGCCGACTTCGGGTTACTGAAGAGACGCTTCGCTCAATTTTAACAGTGCGGCAGATTCAATCGCCCGGCGCCGTGTTATCGGTGCCTGTGACCGGCGTTGACCCCAGTCCGGTACGCTCCCGCCTGACCTTGGGCGCGGGCAGCAATGATGGGGTCCGCCGCAACATGCCTGTCACCGTTCCCAGCGGCCTGGTCGGCATCGTCACGGAGACCACGCCGGGTTCAGCAATGGTGCGCACCATTATCGACCCCGAATCCCACGTGGGGGTAGCGGTCAGGGGTGCCGATGGGCAAGCTCGAGGCGGCCAAGGCGTGGCGGTCGGCGAGGTGAGCGGGCTATTGCGCGTGACTTATAGCGAACGTGACCCCGTTCAGGTCGGTGACTTCGTTGAGACTAGCAGCCGCGGCGGCCTGTTCCCGCGCGGTATCTTGGTTGGCGTCATCGTCCGGGTCGAGCCACACGACCCGAACAGCTTGCAGACCACCTTCATGGTGCAGCCGGCGGTCGATCTATCGCTGCTCGATGAGGTATCGCTGATCGAGCCCCTCTAGCCCTTGACCACGATATTAACCAGCCGTCCCGGCACCACAATCTCGCGCACGATGGCCCCTTGCAGGTGCTTAGCTACCCCTGCTCGAGCCGCAGCCAGGATCGCCTGCTGATCGGCATCTTTGGCTATCACAAGCTCACCCCGGCGCTTGCCGTTGACCTGCACTACCAGGG
>JAGXSO010000121.1 GCA_018333775.1 Truepera sp. | reverse complement strand
AATCGATAGGGGGAAGTCAAATAGTATCAGGGTGCCAAGGACGGCTATGCCGAGCGATACAGCCAGAGGTACTCCGAACACACTCAATGCCAAGAATATCGCTATGAGCGTTAGGCTCATTCTTGCAGACCGCCTTCCTTAATCTTCTCGCGCAGCGCTGGATCACGGTACACGGACTCGAAGTGCGCCAGGATGGCGAGGGCCGCACTGAGCGCCACCGCGAGGCTTACCAGATACATCCCGACACCTAATGCTGGGGAGGTCTCCCCGCTATGGAACTGCCTCAGGCTCAGCTGGAAACCCTCGTACGCGACCACGCTAAAGAACACGAAGCCAGCCAGAACATACAGATGCACAAGCAAGCGTTTCAGTAGCGGCGGCATGAGGTTAACGAAGGCGCTGACCCGAGCATGCTGCGCAGAGCGGAACCCTGCAGCCATGCCTAGAAAGGCCATCCAGATAAACAGATAACGGCTCACTTCTTCAGTCCAAGGTAGCGCCTGGCCTATCAGGCGGGAGATAAACTGCAAGCTGACGGTAACCAATACGCCCGTAACACTTAGCAGGAGGAGGTAGTCAATGAACCGCCAGAGAAGGCCTCGTCTATCCCGGACCGGCACGGGAGCTTGGACGAAGGACACCTCCGCATGCTGCGGAGGTGTCGAGGCCGGGCTAGTCAACTTCGGCTCAGATGCACCAGATTGGTTGCCAAGACTAGGCTTGTCTGGGGCCACGGTGAGATTATTCCCCACCAAGGAATCTCAGGGTCTCGGCCATAAAGTCAGCTCCCACTAAGGGTTCAAAGTTGGGGTAGAGTTTCAACGCCGCCTCCTGGAAGGCTGCTCTTTGCTCAGCAGTTAATTCGTTAATCTGCATGCCGTGTTCTCGGAGTTCAGACTTTTTGCGATCGAGCTCTCCGAAGTCATACTCGACTTTGAACTGGGCCGTTTCGATGGCGGCTTGGCGAAGGGCAGCTTGAGTTTCTGCGTCAAAGCGGTTCCAAAAGTCCCGGTTTACGCCCAGGATGTAGGCGTCACGAATATGGCCTGTGAGGGAGAGATAGCGTTGAACTTCGTAGAAGCGATTGGCATAGATCACTTCAATGGGGTTCTCTTGCCCGTCGATAGTGCGGAGCTGCAGCGCGGTGTACACCTCAGCGAAGGCCATGGGCACAGGACTTGCTCCGAGGGCGCCAAAGAACTCAATCCACAACCTGTTGTTAGGCACACGGAGCCGGAGACCTTGGAGGTCGGCTGGCGCGGTAATGGGCCTAACGGAGTTAGTGATGTTACGAGAGGTGCGGATCATTAGTGCCAGGCCTTCCGTATTCAGGCGCTCGAGAGACGCAAGTAGTGTTTGGCCCGGCTCACCTTCGAGGTAACGGATGAATTCGTCATAGTCATTGAAGAGAAACGGTAGGCTGAGGGCGTTCATGCGTGGCTCAAACGAGGCGTATACGGAGGTTGACAAGATGAGTGCATCGAGCGCACCGGTTTGAAGCATGTTGACAGCAGCGTTCTGGTCGCCACCGAAAAGCACGCCATCAGCGAAGACCTCTACCTGAACCCGGCCTTCAGTGGCGGCTTCAACCTTTTCTTTGAATTTCAGGGCAGTAACCCCAACCGAGGAGTGGATGGGGTCGGCCACGGCAAGGCGAATCCTGCTGGGGTTTTGAGCTGTGGCAAGCGAGCCGGCAAGCAACAGGCCAAAGGTGATCAAAACATACGTAAAGAATCGGGTGCTCAGTTTCACTAGTACTCTCCTTTATCCGTGAATAGGTGGGGTGGCTTCTAGTCTTTTGGTCGACACTGAGGAGACTATATAGAGCACGACGAGTGTATCCGAGCGCTGGGTGGCGTTACATGACCAGCACCTCCCCGTTCCGGCTTAGGATCACTCTGCAAGTTCTATGCGGCAGCATCAGGATGCTCCTCAAGGAGTTGGGCGTACAGCTCGATGAACTTGTCCTTGGCGGTACGAAGGTGCGCAACGAGCGCTTGTGTCGCGGCCTGCTCATCGCGCTTTAGCAGTGCGGCGCAGATGGCACGGTGCTCGATCAGGCTCTGGTTAACTCGCCCCTGATAGCGATAGGACACACTTTCTCGGATGCGGTGAATCTGTCGCGCCATTACGCCGTAGAAATGAACCAGACGGCCATTCTCACTTGCTGTGCAGAGCGCCTTGTGGAACGCATCATCACGCGCTAGGTAGGGTGGGATTTGGCTGCTGGTCAGATCCGGGGTGAACTCATCAAAGGTAGCGGCGAGCTTGTGCAGCGCTTCATCACTCCAGTGGACGATTTTTGCGATACCAGCTGGCTCGAGCAGGCAGCGCAACTCGAAGAGTTCTTCGACGTCCCGAAGGCTGATACCAGTAACAATCCAGCCGATCCGCCCACGACGCTGCACCAGGCCGGACGACTCAAGCATATGGAGGGCATCCCGGATGGGGGTGCGGCTGACACCGAGCGTTTCGGAGAGATGGCGGTCACTCAGGACGCTATTTGGTCGGAATGTGCCATCGACAACGGCCTGCTCTAATTTTGCGTAGACTTGGTCGCGTATGGACCGGGCCTCAATCCGTCCTAAGCTTGTCATTTGATGCACGGTATACCACATACCAACTGAATTGTCAATAAGCGTCTTGATGCCTTGATGCTGACACAGAGCTTATTTACAGCAAACCAGGGTTATCGACTAAACTTGCCTGTGGGCCAATTTTAGGGAGCGGGTCATCCTTAGCTCAAACCGCCCGCAGGCTCAACACCACCCTCGATCAGATCCGAGCGAAGCGAGAATGATTCTAACCAACTATTGCCCATAGCCTGACTATCTCCGTGCCGAGCTCGCTAATCCACGTGTCCCAGCTTTCCTACCTACCTAGCTCAAGCGAAAGTCCTGCTGGACTTGGGTCTATACGACAGCGTTAGGCGGTTCGGTTCCCGCCAGGACCGCGAGGCTGTTCGCCACTGCCATAGCGGCCATGCGCTCGCGGGTGGTCTGGCCTGCTGAGCCGATATGAGGTGTAACGATGACGTTGGGCAAGCTCAGCAGCGGGTGGCTCGCGGGTAAAGGCTCAGGATCAGTCACATCGAGGCCTACCCCGCCAAGCTGTCCAGCCTTTACCGCTTCAACGAGCGCTTCGGTATCCACTACTCGTCCACGAGCTGTATTGACCAGAACCGCGTTGGGCTTCATCAACGCTAGGCGCTCGCGGTTGACGAGGTGGTGCGTTTCCGGTGTAAGGGGCGTGTGGAGCGACAGGAAGTCCGCCTCGGCGAAGAGGTCGTTTACCGGTCGGTACTCGGCGCCCTGAGCAACTTCTGGGGGTTTTGGTGCCCTATCGCTATACAGCACTTTCATGTCAAAGCCACGGCAGCGCTTGGCAAACGCCTGTCCGATCCGGCCGAAGCCTACCACCCCTACGGTTGCGCCGTAGAGCTCGGGGCCAAGCAAAAGCGCCGGATGCCAGGCGGTCCATTTGGCGGCCCGGACGTAGTCCATCCCTGCTACCACGCGCCTTGCGACCGCAGCGAGCAGCGCAAAGGCCAGATCCGCGGTGGCATCGGTAAGGACACCCGGCGTGTTGGAAACACGAATGCCTCTTGCTCGCGCTGCTTCTGTGTCGATATTGTCGTACCCTACGGCGGCCTGAGCGATGATTCTGAGGGAAGGACCGGCCGCGCTTATCACTTCCGCGTCGAGTGGATCCTCTACCGTGGTGATGACGGCGGAAGCATCTTTCAGCTTTTCCATCAGGATATCTTTGGCTGGAGCCGTGAACTCGGGCCATACCTCCACCTCGTAGCCAGCTTGGGTCAGCCGTTCAAGCGCTCTTCCGGGCCAGGATCGGGTCACAAAGATGCGATTCATGTTGGCACATGCTACGTTGTCCCATCAGTGATAGTCAAGCTGAATATGCCGCGTTTGACAGGTCTACAGGAGGTTGGCGCCAGTTGACTGCACTCGGACGTCACAGTTTTCCGCGATCCTGACAATTTGTAGTAAACCCGGCAGCCGTGCTAATTTCTGGCTCAGGGGCTGCGCTGATGGGGGAGTTTTTCTGCGCGGTGGCCCTGGTTCAGACCGAGCTATTGGCATAATTCGGCAAAAACAGTTGACGGAGACGAGGATGACAAATCGGCCGGATGGCCATCGCCGCAAGTTTGGCCATAGCCTGGATGCACTCCCAGGGGCTCGTCCTGCAGACTCACGCTGCCTGCCGAAACCGCAAGCCTTTGGCCCATCATTACCCGGCTCTTGCCTCAAAACACTAGATATTGTAGTATCCCTGCTATGTCCTACTAGATAGGGTACTGACTAGCCAGGACATACAGTCGCTATGCCTGTAAGGCTTCGCCCGAGTAATTCCGCCAGGAAGGACCCGGTTGGAGAGATGCCAGAAAGGGTTCGGGGGAAGCCGGTGAGAGTCCGGCACTGTCCCGCAACGGTAACACGGCCAGTACGTGAAGTCCGAGTACCCGCTTAGCGACGCCATCCCACGCCCTCGACGGAGGGGCACCGGAGGTTATATGTCACAACTGTCCACCATCAAGCCACTTCAGACCAGTTACAGCGCGCCACTCCACGAGCGTCCTCCCTTCTCCTGGCTGACCGACGAAAGCCGAGCCTTTTTACGGCAGGGCTATCTGCTCCCCGGCATCACGCCGGAAAAACGCCTGCGGGAGATTGCGGAGCGCGCCGAAGCGCTGCTCCCTGGCATGCAGGGCTTTGCCGAGCGCTTTTACGATTATCTGTCGCGCGGCTGGTATTCGCTGTCCACTCCGATCTGGGCCAACTTTGGGCTGTCCCGCGGTCTTCCCATTAGCTGCTTCGGTTCGTATGTGCCTGATAGCATGGTTGGCATCCTCGGCACGGCTGCCGAAGTCGGCATCATGAGCAAGTACGGCGGCGGGACCAGCGCCTACTTTGGCGATCTGCGCGGGCGCGGCTCGCCCATTCGTGACAACGGCGAGTCCGAAGGCGCGGTGAACTTCATGCGCCTGCTTGACACTCTGATCGACGTCACCAAGCAGGGTGCGACCCGTCGCGGCTCCTTCGCGGCCTATCTCCCCATCGATCATCCCGACAGTGGCGAGTTTTTGGAGCTGCGCTCAGACGGCAACCCCATCCAGAACATCTTCTTTGGCGTGACAGTCAGCGACGCCTGGCTTACTGCGATGCGTGACGGCGACCAGGCGAAGCGGCGGCTCTGGGCGCGGGTGCTGCAAAAGCGCAGCGAGGTAGGGCTGCCTTACCTCCTCTTTACCGATAACGCCAACCGCGGGGCTGCCGACGTCTACCGCGACCGGGGCCTGGAGATTCGCTCGAGCAACCTCTGTAGCGAGATCATGCTGCCGGTCACGGCCGATGAGTCGTTCGTCTGCGACCTTTCCAGCATGAACCTCCTTTACTTTGACGAGTGGCAGGATACTGATGCGGTCCAGCTCCTGACGTATTTTCTCGACGCAGTGATGACGGAGTTTATCGAGCGGACCGAAGGAATCCCCTATTTCGAGCGGGCGCGGCGCTTCGCCCTGCGCCACCGTGCTTTGGGCATCGGGGTGGTCGGCTGGCACAGCTACCTGCAGGCGCAGATGATCCCGCTAGGAAGCCTGACCGCTGCGCTGAAAAACGTCGCGATCTTCCGCGCCCTGCGCGAAGCCGCCCATGCCGCCTCCGCCGAGTTAGCCAGGCGCTACGGCGAACCCGAACTGCTGGAGGGCTACGGCCGCCGTAACACCACCCTGCTGGCGATCGCGCCGACCACCTCCAGCTCCTTCATCCTCGGCCAGGTTTCTCAGAGCATCGAACCGCTGCGCTCGAACTACTACGTGCGCGACCTGGCCAAGGCCGTAAGTAGCTACCAGAACCCCGTGCTCAAAGCGCTGCTCGCCGAACTGGGCCGGGACAACCCGGCGGTCTGGCGGAGCATCCTGGAACACGATGGCAGCGTGCAGCACCTCGACTTTTTAGGGGCCGAGGAAAAGCTCGTCTTTGCCACCTTTGCCGAAATCAGCCAGCTCGACCTGGTCATTCAGGCCGCGCAGCGTCAGCCGTTTATCGACCAGGGGCAGTCGCTGAACCTGATGATTCATCCGGACACCCCGGCCAAGGAGCTCAACGCGCTTTACCTCGAGGCGTGGCAGCGGGGCCTCAAGAGCCTCTACTATCAGCACAGTATGAACGCCGCGCAGGTCTTCAACCGCAACCTGCTGGTCTGCTCGTCGTGTGAGGCCTAGGCATGCTGACCGATCGCAGGATGCACCTCAGACCGGTCGAGTACCCGCAGTTTTTGGCCTACCGCGACGCCATCCGGCACTCCTACTGGCTGCACACCGAGTTTAACCTGACCGAAGATGTCCACGACTTTCGCGCTCGGGTTACCGCGGCCGAGCGGCAGGCTATCACGCGCACGATGCTGGCCATCGCGCAGGTCGAGGTCGCGGTGAAGACTTTCTGGGGTGATATCTATAAACGCTTCCCCAAGCCCGAAGTCGCTGCGGTCGGCTACACCTTCGCGGAGTCCGAAGTGCGCCATCAGGATGCGTATGCGCACCTGCTCGAGCTGTTAGGGCTTAACCGGGAGTTCGAACGCCTGGACCAGGTACCGGCAATGCAGGCGCGACTCGCCGTGTTAAACCAGCACCTGGCGCAGCCGCCGAGCCTGAGGACCGACTGCGACGGTCGCGCCTACGCCTTTTCCATCTTGTTGTTCAGCGTTTTTGTCGAACACGTCAGCCTCTTCGGTCAGTTCCTGATCATGAAGGCCTTTGACAAGAGCCACCAGCTGTTCAAAGGCATCGCCAATATCGTCGAGGCCACCAGCAAAGAGGAACAGATTCACGGCCTGTTTGGCTATCAGCTACTCGAGATCTTGAAGCTCGAGTTCCCGCACTGGTTCGACGATGCCTTCTATGATGAGGTGGCACGGGCCTGCCGCCAGGCGTATATGGCCGAGCGGGCTATCCTGGACTGGATCTTTGAAGATGGAGAGCTCGGCTTCCTCCCCCGAACCCAGATCGAAGCCTTTATCCAGCACCGTTTCAACACCTCCCTGGAGACGATCGGGCTGACGCCGCTGTGGACGGTAGACCCCGTAGCCGTCGCCGCGACACTCTGGTTCGAGGAGGAGCTGCTAGCCGGTAAGCACGTCGATTTCTTCCACAAGCGCCCTACCGCCTATGCCAAGAAGGTCAAGACCTTCAGCGAGGACGACCTGTTCGGCTAAGTAGCGCTGCGCTTGAAGCTCTTCATCCCCTCGCGGATCAGCCGGTGTGTTTCGTCCATGCCGCGCCAACCGTCGACCTTGACCCGTTTCCCCTCGAGCTCCTTGTAGATGGTGAAGAAGTGCTCAATCTCGCGCAGGCGGTGGCGCGAGATATTGTCCAGGTGGCGGCTGGCGTCGTAGCGCGGGTCGCCGGTAGGCACCGCCAACACCTTCTGATCGCGCCCCTTCTCGTCGCTCATCTCTAGGTAGCCTAGCGGCCTGGCCATAAGCAAGGCGCCGGGAAAGGTCGGCTCGTTAGTTAAGACCAGGATATCGACTGGGTCGCCATCTTCGGCTAACGTGCTGGGGACAAAACCGTAACAGCCGGGATAGTGAAGCGGGCTATATAAGGCACGGTCAAGCCTGAAAATCTCTAGTTTGGGGTCGTACTCATACTTATTACTGCTGTTTTTGGCTACCTCGATGATGGCGTTGACGATATCAGGGGCCTGATCACCGGCGGGGATCTCGAACAGATTGGGCATGGCTCTCCTTCGGGGCGGGGTTCATCGCTGCATTGTACTCCAGCCAGACCCCCTCCCGAAAATCAGTAGTCAAGTATTCGAGTATTCGAGTATTCAAGTAGGGGCGAAACCCTTGGGCCTATCAGTCCTTCAGGCTTTCAGAAGGGCGCGCCGAGGCGAAGCCGTACTAGCTGAGAGACTGATCGCCTTTTCATCCTCTTAGTGGCCAAAGATTGAGTTCTACACTCTACCGGCTGCTATCATCATGGCATGACTGAGGTGTTTGTCGTCCGTGACCTGGGCCACCTCGACTACCAGAAGGCTTGGGAGATGCAGCTAAGCACCCACGCGGCGGTCGCTGAGGGGCGCCTCCCCCCTACCCTGCTGCTGGTTGAGCATCCGCCGGTAATTACCTTCGGCAAGAAGGGCGGGCGTAGCAATCTGCTGGTAAACGAGGCGTTCTTGCGCCAACGCGGTTTTAGCATCTATGACATCGAGCGCGGCGGTGATGTAACCTATCACGGCCCCGGCCAACTGGTAGGCTACCCCATCTTTTGGGTGGGGCGGCGCGTGCGGGACTATCTGCGACGGCTCGAGCAGGTCATGGTGGCGCTGCTCGCAGGCTATGGCCTTAAAGCCAGCGGCAGCCCCGGCTACGCCGGGGTGTGGGCCGGCAACGACAAGGTGGCAGCCATCGGCGTGGCAGTTAGGCGTGATGTCTCGTTTCACGGCTTTGCGCTAAACGTAAGCACCGACCTGACGCACTTCGAATACATCGTGCCCTGTGGCTTGGCTGGCACAGGGGTGACCAGCCTGAGCCGGCTCTTGGGCCGCCCCGTAACCCTCAACGAGGTCAAACCCCGCCTTATCGCAGCTTTCCACGCCGTCTTTACTACCCCCGGCGAGGTTCCCGCATGAACCCTGACAGCAAACCAGAGATTAAATTCGTCAAGAACGGGATTCAGCGCAAGCACGCCGTTGACACTCCCCGCGAGCCTAAACCGGCTTGGCTTAAGGTTAAACTGCCGACCGGCGAGAGCTATCACAACGTCAAGGGCATCGTCCGCGAGCACCACCTCAGCACCGTCTGCGAGGAGGCCAAGTGCCCTAACATCGGCGAGTGCTGGACGGCCGGGACCGCCACCATCATGCTGATGGGTTCGGTCTGCACCCGCGCCTGTAAGTTCTGCGCCGTCTCGACCGGCAACCCGCGCGGCTGGCTCGACCCCGACGAGCCCCGGTTGGCCGCCGAGTCGGTCAAGCTGATGGGGCTTAAGTACGTGGTGCTGACCAGCGTCGACCGCGACGATCTGCCGGACGGCGGCGCCGGCCACTACGCGGCAGTGGTGCGCGAGATCAAGCGCGTCAACCCTGAGACCGCCGTCGAGGCGCTGACGCCCGACTTCCAGGGCCGCACTGAACACGTGCAGCTCGTTATCGATTCGGGGATCGAGGTCTACGCTCAGAACCTCGAGACGGTTAAGCGCCTCACCTACCCGGTGCGCGACCCGCGCGCGGGCTACGAACAGACGCTATCGGTTTTGGCCTACGCCAAGCAGGCTCGCCCGGACATCCTCACCAAGACCAGCCTGATGCTGGGGCTCGGCGAAACGGATGAGGAGCTGCTAGAGGCTATGGACGACCTGCGCGCCATCAACCTCGACATCCTGACCATCGGGCAGTATCTCCGCCCCACCCCCAGCCACCTGCCGGTCGTGCGCTATGTGACTCCTGAGGAGTTTGGGCGCTACCGCACCTGGGGGCTAACCAAAGGGTTTTTGGAAGTGGTCTCGGGGCCGCTGGTGCGCAGCAGCTACCGCGCCGAGCGGGCGCTGGAGAAGAACAACGTCGGCCTGGCAGGGTAGGGTTTTCGCCACTTCCTTGGCCGACTGCTGAGCGGCACTGTTAGCGGTTTCCTAAGGACGGGATGTCACCTTGCCACAGCTCAGCCCGCCGCGTTTCGCCCACCAAGCTAAGCCTCAGCAGCCAGGCCTGAGGATAGTGGCTCAGCAGCTCCTCACCCCATTCCACCACCACCAGGCGGGAGCGCGCCAGGTAGTCATCCAACCCCAGATCGATCAGGGTCAGGGCGCTGGGTAAGCGGTAGGCATCGCAATGCACCAGCCAGCCAAGGGGTGTGGGGTACTCATGGATCAGGGTATAGGTCGGGCTGCTAACCGCCGCTACGGAGCCGAGCTCGAGCGCTAGCTGCTGCACTAAGGTGGTCTTGCCGGCTCCCAGCGGCCCGGCTAACAGCAGCAGCGAGCCTGCCGGGCAGCGCCTAGCGATAAGCTGCACCAGCGCTCTAGTGTCGTCAAGAGAGGCTAAGATCACGCAGGATAGTGGTCAAGGCAGGCAGTTCGCGCCGGAGCTTATGAAGGACCAGGCTCAGCCCGGTCGGTACATCAAGAACGATCACGAGCAGGCAAGTCAGCGCCGGTTGCACCACCACGCTCTGTTTTGACAGCTCCAGGGTAAGCAATCTGGGTGCTCCCAGGGCCAGCCGGTCCCCCAGTTGAGTAAGCCTACCGATTAGCTCTCTCAGCACCGCCTGTACCGGGGCAGGGTTCTGCTGAGAGGAGAGCCTTCCCGCCAGCATCTCAGAGGCCGCGAGAATGGCTGCGCACCGCACACCGGGTACGCTGAGGTAGCTGTCCAGCCAGTCATCCAGGGCCGGGTGCCGACCGCGCACCACCACGGGTTCAGGGCTAGGCGCGTCGAACAGCCCCAACAGGTCGTCAATGGCGTTGCTGCTAACTAGTTGATCGGCTACCGCGCGGGTCGCTTCGTATTCGTCGCGCAGCACCTCCAGCAGCTCTTCAGCCTGACGGAGCGCAGTTAAGAGTTCGTGCTGCATGGCGGGCGAGACCCGGCTGAACGCCTCCCGCTGACTGTCGAGGTGGCTGAGGATGCGGCCTGCCATGTGGCTGTCGTCGCTGTTAAGCCGCGCCAACGGCTCAAAGGTGCTTAGCGCGAAGTCTAAGCGCGGCAAAAAGCTCTCGGCCTGCTGCGCACTCTGCTGGCGCAAGGCCTCTAGCCGCAGCCGGCCTTGCTTAAGCCCGCGGGCGAGCTGACCCGCCGTCAGGTCGGCTTTAGCGGCCTGCAGCAAGCTGGACAGCTCGGCAAACTCAGGGGCGTGCGCGTAACGGCGGCTCTCGGTCTCGAGTTGGTGTAGCTCGCGCAGCTGCTTGGCACGGTGGCGCTCAACGGCGCTTGTCAGCGCCTCGTGAGCAGCAGTTAGGCTGGGGAAAAGCCCGGACTCACTATGTACCAAGGCGGTCCGGATGTAGCTAAGCGCTTCGGTATCGCCCAGGTCGCGAGCCTGTGCCATCAGGCGGCTAAGCTCGCCCTGATACGCCTCTCGCAAATCGTTCTTGAACTTATCAACCCACGCTTTGGCAGCGGCCAGCTCAGCCGGCGCCAGGGGCGCTACGTCAAGCTGCAGTAACTGTTGCTTTAAGGCCGTGACCAGCCGCTCACCGGCAGCGGCCAGGCTCCACATAGGCAGGGCTTCAACCTGATGCAGCAAGCTGCGCACTTGGGCGCGCTGCCCGTCCAGGGCGGTAGCCTGACGAGCCACCAGCCCTTCAAGCTCTCCCGCTAGCTGCCGGGCGTCGGTAACCTGTTCGGGAGAGAGATGGCCCTGGCTGTGTACCCCTTCTAAGGTGGCAAGGGCCTGCTTAAGCCTGACACCCTCAGCAGCGCCGATAGCTTCGTCCTGATAACGCTTAGCTATCCGCTGCAACTGCTCGATGGCTTGCGCCTGCTGGTTGAGTTTAAGCTGCAGCGCCGAGCCTACCTCACGTTGACGTGCCGCCGCCTCGCGCGCCAAGGCCGCTAACTCGCGCGCCTGTTCAATATCGGCCGGAGCGGGCAAGGTGGTCTCTAGGATGCTGAGCGACACCTGCACCGCCAAAGCAGCATCGCCGCCATCGGGTAGTAAGCGCTCTAGCTGCTGTGCCAGATCGCGAAACTCACGGCTTAAGCGACCGCGCCACGCTCCCTGCGCCAGCTGCAGGTCGCTGCGCAAGTGGCTCAGGTCCCCTCCTAGCGGCTGCCGCTGCATGAGCCGCTGATAAAGCTCAGCAACGCGCTCCTTTAACGCGGGGTCGAGACCGAGCAGGTTAGCGTACTCATCGGTCAGGGCATTTAGCTCCTGACTCTCGCGCTCCACATCGATAAGCAGCAGGCGGCTGCTTATCTCTGGGTCGAGCGCTGCCATGTCGATCAGCGGCGCCTCGTCCTCTTCCGGATCGAGCAATCCTCCCGTCGGCACGGGGGGTAGCCCTTCAAGGCTCCGCCCGACAATTTCGTTGACAACGCTCGACTCCATCAGCTTGCGCAGGTCGGTAGCAAGCTTGCGGGCGCGCTCGATCTCGGCTGGGGCCAGCTGACGGCGCTGCTGCTCGCTAGCAATCTGCTGCAGCAGGTTCTCAAGCCGCCGCACCTTGGGCCCTCCCAAACTTCTCACCACTAAGAGTGCGGCTTGCAGCTCGCTCAACTCACGGGCCTGGATAACCAGTTGGTCTTCGAGCTTCTGGCGCAGCAGCGCCAGCTGGTCTTGGCTGCTCTGGAGCAACGCCTCGGCAGCGCGGCCAGCCTGCTGTTCGGCCTCCAGCAGTTGAAGTTGGGCGCGCAGCTTCTGGGTCTCTGGCCATTCAAAGTAGAGATTAAAGGGTAACAGCGCCTTCTTAAGCTCAGCCAGCGCCTCACCCTGGGCCTTTAGCGCAGCCGGCACAGCCGTGGGCTGGACGGCAGCTAGCTCTGCCAGCAGGCTCTGGATAACCTCCTTAGCCTTGACCACCGGCATGGCAACCTGCAATTGGCGGTAGACCTGGGCCTTGAGGATGGTCTCGATCTCCGGGTAGCTGACCGTTTCCGGGCTTTTGCCGACCTGCAAGAGACCTTCTTGCAGCAGACGAGAGACTACCCGCGGCGAGAGGAGCGCCTCAAGCGCAGTCACGGTGGCCTGATAGATCGGGTTAACCACCGCCGCCTAAAACTCTTCGTCCCAATCGACCGTGGAATCAGGCTTACTCTTTGTAGTACGCCGGGTCTGAGAAGTCGTCATCTT
>JAGXSO010000120.1 GCA_018333775.1 Truepera sp. | reverse complement strand
CGGCTGATGCTGCGCGAAGTGCTCGGCATCGGCGTGGCCCTAGACTATCTGCGCCGCAAAGAGTCGGAAGTAGCCAGGCTGCGCCTGCTGGCGCGGGGCAAGTACTACCATGTGCCGCGCGAGCAGCTGCAAAAGGAGCTCGGCCATGCCTAAGGTGTTGGTGATAACCGACAGTGAAACGGCTACCGGCTTCCGCTTAGCCGGCGTCGAGGTGCGCGAAACTGCCGCCGACAAGGCGCTGCTCGAGCTAACGCGGGTCATCGAGTCAGGGGAGTACGGCCTGGTGCTTATCGATGAGGCGCTGCTAGCAGACCCCAATAAAGCTGCTGCGCGCCTGCTGCGGGGCCGCGACCTGCCGGTGCTGCTATCGATGCCGAGCCTGGGAGCGACCTTCACGGCGGAGAGCGACGCCATGACCTACATGAAGCGGCTGGTGCGTAGTACCATCGGTTTTGACGTGAAGTTGGACTAGCAAGGCTGACGGCTGATCCGAGCGAAGCGAGAATGTTGAGGAGGTAAGGGTGATCGCAGGAAAAATTCGGCGCATCTCCGGCCCGGCGGTGATCGCCGAGGGGATGATGGGCGCGCGGATGTTCGATATCGTGCGCGTCGGCAATGAGCAACTAGTAGGTGAGATAATCCGCCTGGACGGCACGACCGCCTTCGTCCAGGTCTATGAAGACACCGCCGGCCTAGTGGTCGGTGAAAAGGTAGTCTCTACCGGCCTACCGCTAGCAGTCGAGCTAGGTCCGGGGATGCTCAATGGCATCTTTGACGGCATTCAGCGCCCGCTCGATAAGATTCGAGAGGCTTCGGGCACCTACATCGCTCGCGGCATCACCGTCAATGCGCTATCGCGCGAGGCCACTTGGCGCTTCACACCGCGGGTCAAGGTCGGCGATACGGTTGCGGGCGGGATTATTCTGGGTACCGTGCCGGAGTTCTCCTTCACTCACAAGATCCTGATGCCGCCGGGCAAGCAAGGTAAGATCAAAAAGATCGCCCCTGAGGGCGACTACACCGTCGAAGAGGTAATCGCTACGCTTGATGACGGCACCGAACTCAAGCTCTACCACCCCTGGCCGGTGCGCCAGGCGCGGCCGGTGGTACGCAAGCTCGACCCGGTCACCCCCTTTTTGACCGGGATGCGCATCTTAGACGTGCTCTTCCCCATGACCATGGGCGGCACGGCGGCCATCCCAGGGCCTTTCGGCAGCGGCAAGACGGTAACCCAGCAGTCGATCGCTAAGCATGGCAACACCGATATCGTGGTCTACGTCGGCTGCGGCGAGCGCGGCAACGAGATGACCGATGTGCTGGTGGAGTTCCCGGAGCTTGAAGATCCCCAGACCGGCGGGCCGCTGATGCACCGCACGGTGCTGATCGCCAACACCTCCAATATGCCGGTAGCGGCGCGTGAAGCCTCGATCTACACCGGCATCACGCTGGCGGAGTACTTCCGTGACCAGGGCTACCGCGTTTCGGTGATGGCCGATTCGACCAGTCGCTGGGCCGAGGCGCTGCGCGAGATCGCCAGCCGCCTCGAGGAGATGCCCGCCGAAGAGGGCTATCCGCCTTATCTGGCCTCGCGCTTGGCAGCCTTTTATGAGCGCGGCGGGCGGGTAGTGACACTGGCCGACGAAGAGGGGGCGGTGTCGATCATCGGCGCGGTCTCCCCGGCCGGTGGCGACTTCTCCGAGCCGGTGACCCAATCGACGCTGCGCATTACCGGCTGCTTCTGGGCGCTCGATGCGGGCTTAGCACGCCGTCGCCACTTTCCGGCGATTAACTGGAACCGCTCTTACTCGCTGTTTGGCCCCATTCTCGACTCTTGGTACCGCGAACAGGTGGCTCCTGACTACCCCGAGCTGCGCAACCGGGCCCGTAGTCTCTTGCAGCGCGAGGCCGAGTTGCAGGAGGTGGTGCAGCTCGTCGGCCCTGACGCGCTACAAGACCAGGAGCGGCTGATCATCGAAGTAGGCCGCATCTTGCGCCAGGACTTCTTGCAACAGAATGCTTTCGACCCGGTAGATGCCAGCTGCTCGATGAGTAAGGCCTATTGGATGCTCAAGATGATCACCAAACTCAACGACATGGCCCGCCAGGCGCTCGAAGCCGGGGCGACCGTGGATGATATCCTCAAGGATCCGGTGATGGAGAAGGTCAACCGTGCCCGCTACGTCCCCGAAGGTGAGTTTGAGGCCTATAAGGACGGCGTGTTGCAAGAGCTCGAGCGGGCCTTTACGGTAGCGGCCTAGGGAGTGACCATGACGGCAAAGAATAAAACCCTGCTGAAAAAAGAGTACCGTGAGGTCAGCTACGTCTCGGGGCCGCTGCTTTTTTTGCACAGTGCGCCCGATCTGGCCTACAACGCCATCGTGCGTATCAAGGACGGGACTGGGCGCGAGCGCAGCGGTCAGGTAATCGAGGTCTCGGATAAGTTCACCGTCATTCAGGTGTTCGAAGAGTCCTCCGGTATCGACCTGGCTAGCACTACCGTCAACCTAATCGAGGATGTAGCGCGGCTAGGAGTGGCTAAGGAGATGATCGGCCGACGCTTTAGCGGTATCGGCAAGCCGATCGATGATCTGCCGCCGGTAGTGGCCGAGCAGCGCCTTCCCATCGGCGGAGCGCCGATTAACCCGGTAGCGCGGCACAAGCCCGAGGAGTTCATCCAGACCGGCATCTCGACTATCGACACGCTGATCACCCTGGTGCGCGGCCAGAAGCTCCCCATCTTTTCGGGCTCGGGCCTGCCGGCCAACGAACTAGCGGCGCAGATCGCCCGCCAGGCTAAGGTCTTGGGCGAGGGCTCAGAGTTCGCGGTGGTCTTTGCCGCCATGGGCGTGACCCAGCGCGAGATCACCTTCTTCACCCAGGAGTTCGAGCGCACCGGCGCCTTGGCTCGCTCGGTGCTGTTCTTAAACAAGGCCGACGACCCGGCGGTCGAACGGCTCTTAACCCCGCGCATGGCGCTGACCGCCGCTGAGTACTTAGCCTTTGAGCACGACTACCATGTACTGGTCATTCTTACCGACATGACCAACTACTGCGAGGCGCTGCGTGAGATCGGCGGGGCGCGCGAGGAGATCCCCGGCCGCCGCGGCTACCCCGGCTACATGTACACCGACCTGGCCTCGCTTTATGAGCGCGCCGGGGTGGTAGCGGGGCGGAAGGGCTCGATCACCCAGCTCCCGATTTTATCCATGCCCGACGACGATGTGACCCACCCTATCCCCGACTTAACCGGCTATATTACCGAGGGACAGATCTACCTGTCGCGCACCCTGCACAACCAGGGGGCCTACCCGCCGATCAACCCCGGCCCCAGCTTAAGCCGCCTGATGAATAACGGCATCGGCAAGGGCAAGACGCGCCCTGATCACAAGAACGTGGCCGATCAGCTGCAAGCAGCCTACGCCAACGGCCTTGATCTGCGCCGCTTGGTGGCCATTACCGGCGAAGATGCGCTGTCTGAAAACGACAAGCTCTATCTGGCCTTTGCTGAGGAGTTCGAGCGCGACTTCATCAACCAGGGGCAAGCAGACCGCAGCATCGACGACTCGCTCAGCACTGCCTGGAACATCCTCTCCAAGCTGCCGGCCAGCGAGCTGACCCGGCTCAGCCGCGACCAAATCGACAAGTACTACGGCTCCAAGATGGACGAGTTGTGGGGCGCGGCTAAGCAGGCCCGCTAAGATGGCCGAGCAGATTGCGCCCACTCGCTCTAACTTGCTGCAACGGCGCGACCAGCTCAAGCTGGCTAACCGTGGCGCCGATCTGTTAAAGCGCAAGCGCGACGCTTTAATCGGCGAGTTCTTCAGCCTGGTTAAGGCGTCGTTGGCGGCCCGACGGGAGCTAAACCGGGTGAGCCAAGAGGCTTATTTTAGCCTCTTCTTAGCCAAGGCCTGGGACGGCCCGGAGGCGGTAGAGAGCCTGAGCTTGGCCTACCAGGCTGAGCTAGATATCGCTGTGAAGATCGAAAACCTGTTCGGCGTCAAGGTGCCACAGGTGCAGCCCCCCACCTTCGACAAGACCCTCCCCTTCTCGCCGGTCGGCGTCGGGGCGCGCACCCTAGACGCAGCTAGCGCCTTTCGCGAACTTCTAGCGGTGCTGATTAGGGTAGCCGCCACCGAGACACGGCTGCGCAAAGTAGGCGAGGAGATCAAGAAAACCAGTCGGCGAGTTAACGCGCTCGAGCAGATCGTCATCCCCGGCATCGCCGGACAGATTAAGGAGATCCGCAGCGTGCTAGATCAGCGGGCGCTGGAGGAGATCACCGTCTTAAAGCGGATCAAGGCTAAGCTCGAAGCGCGCAGCGACCCCTAAGCCATCATTTGCTATACTGACCTGGTGCATAGGTATCTTTTTGGCCCGCTGTCGGCTCTGGCGCTGCTGCTAGCAGCCTGCGCGCCGACGGTGCAGACTGAGGTCGGCTCGCCGGCTTTGGAGCCGTTTACCAACCCGCCGGTCCCCTTCGAGCGGCGCTGGATCATCGCTGTACCCGACTTTAACGTGCGCTCAGGGAGCGTCAAGGTAGGCGCTTCGGAGCTCGAACGGCGCGATCAGGCTTTGGTCAAGGAGTTAGGGACCGGGGTGGCCGATATCTTTCTCAACGAGGCCTTTCGCAGCCAGCAGTTCCGCATCACCGAACGGGCCGAGTTAGGGGTTATTCTGCGCGAGCAGGATCTGGCCGCTACCGGCCGCATCGACCCCCGCACCGCTGCCGATGTGGGCCGCATCACCGGAGCTGAGCTGATCGTCCTGGGCAGCCTCACTGAGTTCGGGGTCACCTCCACCGGCGGGGGTGGAATCGTCTTTGGCCTCTTCGGCGGCACCGCCGAAACGGTCACCGCCCGAGTCACGGTCGATGTGCGGGTGGTTAACTCGGTAACCGCCGAGATCCTAGCCATCGGCACCGCCACTTCCGAAGTCTCGCAAAGCAACGTGCAGATCGATGTTCTAAACATTATCCGGGCGCTCGGCGCGGGCCGTACCGGCACCACTATCGTCGATATCGCCGTGCGCAACGCCATTATCGGCGCCATTAACGAGATCGCTGCGGACCTGCCGAGTAAGCGCTAGAGCGGTTTCCGCAGCAGCTCGCTGAACAGCTTGTGGGAACCCCTCAGTGACGTCGGCTAGTACGGTGCGAGCAGTTAAGTCGATCATCTTTAAGAGCGCCTTGCCACCCCACTTCTCGGGAGTCGGAAGCTCTAGGTGAACAACGATCTGGAGAGTATAGTGAGCCACGCTGCCGGTAGGGAGGCTGTTAACCTCAGCCTCGCCGGAGAGTTCGGCCCAACCGGCCTTATCCCCCCCCAGCGATAACCCTTCGAGCCTAGCCCCGTGCGGCGTTATCACCAGACGGCTCTTAAAACTGAGATCGTGTTGGCCGAATAAGGCTGCGTTGATCGGCAGGCTTGCCCACACCAGCTGGTGCTCAGAACCCGGATCAGGGGTCACCGCGATCTCCTTGAACGCTGCATACTGAAGGCTGGTCTTAACATCCCTGACAAATCCGAGGGCGGCCTGAAGCGGCAACGGCAGTGCAAAAGAAAACGTGACGTTATAGTCAATGGTCACGGGCTATTACTTTCTAACCGGGTAACCCCCATCAGCTTGGGCGGCTGCCCACCCACTCTACCCGAACCGCCCCTTCTTGGAGGGCTACCTCCACCTCGGCATCGGTAACGTTCTTAAGGCGAGGCAGCTCAGCAAAGGTGGCTGCGCCGGTAGCGAACCCTACCCGCACCGTCAGCGGCCCATCGTCACCTAAGCGCCCGACACGCCAGACCAGTTGCGAGGCGAGCTGGGTAAGCTGATCTAGGGCTTCGCCCGACAATAAAGCCTGCCCCGAGCGAAACGAGGGGGCTTCGCTCGACCGTTCAGAAGACATCGATCACCTCCACCGCTATAAAGGTCAGATAGCGGGTCTCCGGTATATTCAGCAGCTCCGGGTGACAAGGAGCCTGGCCCCGCCGGGCGACTAGGCGCAATACCCGCCCAGCGTCGCTAGCTGCCTGTCGCAGCATAGCTTGAAAATCGGCCTCGCTAACGTGCTGGCTGCAACTAGCCGTGCATAGGCGACCGCCTACACCGAGCAGCTTAAGCGCCCGCAGGTTGATCTCCTTATAGGCTGCGAGCGCGGCAGGGAGGTGGTCGCGCCCCTTGGCAAACGCCGGCGGGTCGAGCACTATGATGTCGAAGCGCTCGCCGGCGTCGGCTTGGGCGCGGAGATAACTAAAAGCATCGCTCTCAACAGTGACGAGGTTGGTGAGGCCGTTGGCAGCGGCGGCCCGGTTGAGATGTGACAGCGCCGCAGCGCTGGAGTCGACCGCTATCACCTGTTCGGCGCGGCGGGCAAGCTGCAAGGCAAAGCCGCCGTGATAGCTAAACATATCAAGGGCCCGGCCACGGGACAGCGCCCCAGCCAGGACGTGGTTTTCACGCTGATCCAAAAAAGCGCCGGTCTTCTGGCCGGTGTACGGAGCGGCCGGCAGCGTCACCCCGCCCTCTACGTAACTCAGCAGCTCGGGCACCGTACCGTGCATGACCGCTACCTCACGTGGCAACCCCTCCAGCGCCCGCACCGGCGCGTCGTTGCGCGCCAGGATGCCGATAGGCTGATAGGCCGCTTGCAGCGTATCGACAATAGCGGGCAGAAACGGTGTGAGCGCCGCCGCATGATGCTGCCACACCAGGTAAGGGCCGTACTTATCGACGGTTAGGCCCGGTAGGCCGTCAGCTTCGCTGTTGATCACCCTAAAGGCTTCGTAGCCTGCGGCCACCTCGCCGCGAAGGTTGATAGCCGCACTCGCGCGCTCCCTAAAGAGCGCTGTGGTCACCGGCTGGTCGTGCCTAGTCACCATCCGCACGCGGATCTTGGACACAGGGTTGTAAAGCCCGTAGCCGAGCATCGCGCCGTTCAAGCCTTGCGCCCGCACCACGGCGGGCTCGAGCGGGGTGTCGCTAGCGGTCACCACATCGCTGTCGAAGATCCAGGGATGGCCCAGCATGAGCCGCCGCACCCCTTTGGCTGTGATCGTTACCGTCGCCACCCTTACCAGCCTAGCACGCACGGCAGCTCACGGCGCTATCACTGCGCTGACGATATACTCAGCCCAATGCTACCTTCACCCAAGCCCTCCCGCCGCCTCCCTGACTATCTGCTCTTAGGGGCCAAAGGTTTTGCCATGGGCAGTGTCGACCTAATACCCGGCGTCTCCGGCGGCACCATCGCCTTTATCACTGGAATCTACGAAGAGCTGATCGACAGCCTCCGTACCCTCAGCCAGCCAGCCTTCCTCAAGGCTCTAATGCGCTTGCGCCTGCGCGAGGCTCTGGCTCAGCTCAACTGGCGCTTTCTGCTGACCCTGGCGCTAGGACTGGTAACCGCTTTGTTCACGCTGGCGCACGGTATCGCCTGGCTCTTAGCGCATCACCCTGTCTTGGTCTGGAGCTTTTTTTTTGGCCTGATCGTCGCCTCGGTCATCGCCGTCAGCCGCAGGGTAGAGCGCTGGCGGCCCAGCCTCTGGGGCGCACTGCTAGTAGGGCTGGTCGGCGCCTATCTGCTGGTTGGGCTCCTACCTACGGTCACCCCTGATACCCTGCCGTTTGTTTTCTTCAGCGGCTTTATCGCTATCTGCGCCATGATCCTGCCCGGCATCTCGGGGGCGTTTTTGCTGGTCCTGCTGGGCAAGTACGAGTTCATGCTAGTAGCCTTAAACCAGCGCGACTGGCTGGTTATCGGCGTATTTGCGCTAGGGGCGCTGTTGGGAATAGTCAGCTTCGCGCGGCTGCTCGGCTGGCTGCTGCGGCGCTACCACAATGTCATGATCGCCTTACTGACCGGCTTCATGCTGGGTAGCCTGCGCCGGATCTGGCCCTTTAAAGATGCTGAGTCTGAAAACGTTATCCCGGCGCTATTCACGCCGGCCGGGCTAGATCTTAACGTTATCTATGCCGCACTACTGGCCCTGTCCGGCGTGGCCCTGGTGCTGCTGCTCGAGCGGATCAGCAGGCGGCCTCACTAGGCCTGGGGCAGGTCGCGCGTCGCTACTACGTCGATGCCGGTACCCAGGGCGTCGGCTAAGACCACCTCGCCCAGCTTAACCGGTGCTGCCAGCGTCAGCTTGTGCAGCGCCCGGCAGAGCGGCAGTAGCTTGCCCTTGGGGATGGCCCCGGCGGTCTTGACCGGCAGCCGTGACCACACACCCCCCGTGACCCGCACCGTGGTAGTGACCACGCGGCGCGGATCGGTGTGCTCCTGAATAGCAAACTCCTCCCCGCGCCGGCAGGCAAAGCCGCGCACCTCCACGATATCCTCGGCCTCCGCTTCGAGCTCGAGCCGACAGCCTAGCGGGCAGCCGATGCACAGATAGTGATAGTAGCGATAGCACTCGCTCAAGGCTCATCCCCCTGGCGCGGCAAGATATCGATCTTAAGAGCCTCGCCGTGAAAGTGCTCCAAAAAACTGGGTTTGACCTTGATGGTGACCATCTCGCCGGGGAAGGCATAACGCAGCGGCTTCTGATAGACCGTACCCAGGCGGAGAGTACACGCTGGCATCGGCCGGGTGACGCGCAGGTAGACGGTGTGCTCACGCTCGCTGGAGATAGTGTGCGGCACGCAGTAACGCACGTTCTCGCCGGGAATCAGGCGGATATTGTCAGAGAGACTCTTGTAGCCATTTGCATAAGCCCCGGCGCTGCGGCCGGCCAAGAGCGACTCTTGGCTGACAAAGTCGGCTAGGTCGTGGATATGTACCACGTTACCGCAGGCAAACACCCCGTCGCGCGAGGTCTCCATGGTGCTACTCACTACTGGGCCGCCGGTCACCGGATCGAGCCGCAGGCGCAGCCGCCGCGATAGCTCGTTTTCAGGGATTAGGCCGATCGACAGCAGCAACGTGTCACAAGGAACGTCCCAGCCCTGGTCGGCCAGCACGTTAAAGTGCGCGTCAACC
Source organism: Truepera sp. (assembly GCA_018333775.1). The sequence goes on along the minus strand of JAGXSO010000120.1, from coordinate 26 downwards.
GGAGCTACCGTCACTTTTTCTACGCG
>JAGXSO010000119.1 GCA_018333775.1 Truepera sp. | reverse complement strand
GCTACTTGACCTTAACGATCCCAGCCGGGTACTGAAGCGCCCGACGGAGCCGATATTGGTGCCAGAGGAGACCTGGGAGATTAGAGGCGATGTGCCTAATGTAGTGTTCGGCTGTGCCAATCCGGTCATCGCGGGGGAGGTCTACCTCTACTATGGCGGTGCGGATCGGGTGATCGGCCTGGCGACTGCGCCGCTGGCCGAGCTGCTGACCTGGGTGTTGGCTGCGGGGTAGCAGGGCTGTGGCGACTTCGCTACCCCTAGCTATGCAAAAGCCAACTACGTCTTTTCAGAAATAAAGGTCAGCGCTATACCGTTGTTGCAGTAGCGCTTGCCGGTCGGCTCGGGTCCGTCGTCGAAGATGTGCCCCTGGTGGGCGCCGCAGCGGGCGCAGTGGTACTCGGTACGCGGATAGCGGAGCTGGTAGTCGGTCTTTACGGCAACGCTGCCGGGGATAGCGTCGTAAAAGCTCGGCCAGCCGCTGCCGCTCTCGTACTTGGTCGCGGCGTGAAAGAGCGGTTGGCCGCAGGCAGCGCAAAGATAGACGCCAGGGCGCTTTTCGTCGTTAAGCGGGCTCGACCAAGGCCGCTCGGTCGCTTCACAGCGCATGACTTGGTACTGCTCGTCGCTTAGCGCCTCTTGCCACGCCTTTTCGCTCTCATTAACCTTGTCGTCGTTCATAAGGCTAGTTTAGCGGTTCGTCCTTCGCGCCAAGGTTAGCTGGCACTACTGATTGGGGGGCAAGGCTTGTCAAGTCTTGGGTACAGCGGCTATACTGCTGATGGGAGTGATAGTATGCTTACCAACGCGGTTACCGCAGCGGAAGCGCAAGTTCTGCCCCAGAGTTTTGCCATTGCCGATGACCGGGCTTCATCACGCTCTACCCGCCCTCACTTTCACCAACAGTACCAAGCGATAGTTAGCCTAGCGGACGACTAGCGCTTAGCTAAGCGCAGCGAAAAACCCTCTGCTGTTAGCTAAGGGTTGGCTCTTACTCATTGTGAATGATAACACATGGCTATCCTGCTGGAGTTGCAGGCAAAGGAGATGTCTACCATGAAAGCCAGCGAGATGCCCTCACGAGGCTTTCGTACCATTTATCTAGCCAATGCGCTACTTTCGTCGGCTGATGGGTTATATTACCCCTTTTTGATCGCATTCTTGTACCAGATGGACGGAATAGTGGCGGCCGGGGTGGGGTTAGGGGTTATCACCGCGATGGATTCGGTAGGTTCGTATTTTGTGGGCAGGCTAGTGGATCGCTACGGACGAAAACCCTTTTTGGTGGTGAGCGCGGGGTTAAGCGCCGGGGTCTATCTGGCCTATCCGCTGCTCCAGGGCCTTAGCGGGACTTGGGTTTACGGCCTGTTGTTGGTGGTGCTGATGCTGGACGGCCTAAGCGATGGCCTCTGGGACACCATCGAAGCGGTCTACTTAGGCGACGTGACTCGTCGCGCTTTCCGGGGGCGCAGTATGGGCAGTTACTGGGGTGTGGGCGGGGTCATCTTTGGTGTGGCCATGATAGCGGCGGGCTTGGCGGGAACCCAGCTTAGCTTTTGGGCGGTAGCAGTAGTGGTGGTGGCGGTCTATTTGCTAGGTATTCTAGTGTTGTTAAAGCTTGAGGAGTCGCTAAAGTGACGGTGCTTGTGATGAGGTCTTTGATGTAACAGCTCTGTCTGAGACAGCATTTTGTCAACTCCGTACCGCGTGAGCCGCAAGCGAACTGCTATGATCAAACTGTGAAAGTCCTCTTCGTCAGCAGTGAGGTCTACCCTTACAGCAAGAGCGGCGGCCTGGGCGATGTCGCCGGGGCGCTGCCGCAAGCGCTAGTCAAGGCAGGGCACGAGGTGCTAGTGGTTAGCCCCTGGTATCAGACTCTCAAGGGGGCGCCGATGTGGATCGGTGACGTAGTGGTCCCGTTTGACGGCGGCTTTAGTCAGGTCGGGGTGGGGACGCTCGAGCAGCAGGGGGTTAGCTACGCCTTTGTGGGGCACCGTGAGTTTCAGCGCGACCAGCTCTACGGCTACCCCGACGATGTTAAGCGCTTCTGCCTGTTTTCGCGTGCCGTCCCCCAGGTGGCTGAACGGGTCGGCTTCGTCCCCGACGTGGTTCACGCTAACGATTGGCACAGCGCCTACCTGCCCCTTATCCTCAAGGACGGCTGGCACCTGCCGGCGGGTTTTCCGGGCCTGGCCTGCGTCTACTCCATTCACAACTTGCAGTACCAGGGCGTCTCGGAGCTCGAGGCGACCCTCTACTGGCTAAGGCTCCCTAGCTCGCTCAAGAACAGCTACCTCAATCATTTTGGCAGCGCTAACGCCATGCAAGGGGCTATTGGCTTTGCTGAACAGGTCACTACCGTCAGCCCCAGTTACGCTGCGGAGATCCAGCGCCCCGAGTACGGCTACGGCTTGGACGGCACCTTGCGCCACCTCAGCTTTAAGCTGCGCGGCATTCTTAACGGTCTCGACACCGCAGTGTGGAACCCTGCTAGCGACCCTAACCTGCCCGCGCCGTACAGCGCCGACGACTTGAGCGGCAAGCAGCAGGCGCGAGAAGCCCTCTGTGAGCGGTTTGGGCTAGGTGGCGGGCGGCCGATCCTGGGGGTAGTGTCGCGCCTGGTGGAGCAGAAAGGCATCGACCTGGTGCTAAAAGCCTTGCCGCAGCTGCTGGGGCAGGGGTGGAGCCTGGTGGTGCTCGGCTCAGGCGAGTCCTGGCTGGAAGACGGGCTGCGGCAAGCTGCCGCCTGGCACCCGGGGCAGGTCGCAGCGGTGATCGGCCATGACGAGCAGCTGGCGCACCTGATCTACGGCGCCGCCGACGCTTTGGCCGTGCCGAGCCGCTTTGAGCCGTGCGGGCTCAGCCAGATGATCGCGATGCGCTATGGCACCCTCCCTATCGCCCGCGCTACCGGTGGCCTTAAGGACACTATTATTCACGATCAGGACGGCTTTTTATTCACACACGCCAACCCCGAAGGGCTCCTGTGGGCTGCCGGCCAGGCCCGCCGCCGCTATGCTGAAGCGCGCTGGGAGGCCATGATGGAGCGGGCTATGACCAAGGAGTTCTCGTGGGCGCGCTCGGCCCAGGCCTACGGTGAGGTCTACCGGCTGGCGCGAGGAGGATGAGATGCCAGGCTGGCTTACGCAGCTCCGCCAGGGCCATCCGGTCGAGGCGCTGGCCAGTTATCTGACGACCGATCAGCCCGAGCTGGCCACCATCGATGCGCTCGAGCGCCTGGTGTCGCTACAGCAGCACCTGCGCGGCAAGGAGTTTAAGCAGAGCTTGGCCCTGCTAGAGGCTTCGTCCCCGGCCAGTCTGCTCGACTGGGCTAGGCTCAAGGCGCAGGTAGCCCGCCTGCAAGAGAGCGCCGGCTTGCTCGACCGGCGCCGACCGGATGAGGCGCTAACCCTGCTCGCCGAGGTAGACGAGGCCGTCTTGCAGGGGGAGGCTCAGACCCAGCGCGGTACTGCCCATATCTTTCGCAGCGAAGCCTTAGAGGCGGAGCGCTCCTTTGCACAGGCGCTGGTGGCTGACCCCCGGCACTACCGCGCCCTGACCAATCAGGGGAATCTGGCGCTGGAAGCAGGGCGCGTAGAAGAGGCGATTGAGGCATATCAGGCCGCGATCAAGATCAACCCCAACTTTGCTAACGCCCATCACAACTTGGGTGTGGCCTATCGGCGTCAGGGACAGATCGATAAGAGCGTGCGCGCTATCAAGCAATCGCAGCGCCTGCTGCAACAGCACGACCGCGGGGGGGCTCGCCCCGCGATGAGGCCGAACCGAGGCAGCCCCCGACTGACGCGCTACTTGCTGTACGGCGCCGTGGCGGTGATCGTAATTCTGATCCTGCGGGCTCAGGGCATCCTCTAGCTCCGCGCTCGTGCGTTAAACTGTCAAGCGTGCAGCGCTTTAACGTTGGTGAGGTCATCGATGACCGCTATGCCATCACCGGCCTACTGGGCCACGGCGGCATGGCGCAGGTTTACCGGGCGCATGATCAGCATCTGGACCGCGATGTGGCGCTCAAGGTGTTGCGGCCTCACTTAACCGAGGCCGATCAGGAGCGCTTCCGCCGCGAGATCAAAGCCTTGGCACGGCTCAACCATCCCGGTATCGTCAGCATCTACGACCTGGGCCGTGGCGAACATGTCTACTTTGCCATGGAGTTGGTTGAAGGCGGCCTGTTTACCGACCTGGGGCCGCTCCAGGCCGATCTCGAACCCCTGAGCGCCTTGCTGGAGGCGGCCATTTCGGTGGCCGAGGCGCTGGCTTACGTCCACCGCTACGGTATGGTGCATCGCGACCTGACCCCCCGCAACATCTTGATGACCCTTGAGGGGCAGCCCAAGGTGATGGACTTTGGGCTGGTACAGCTAGCCGAATCGACCCGGCAGCTAACCCGCACCGGCTTGACCCTTGGCACCCCGCAGTACATGGCGCCGGAGCAGGCCAGGGGTGACGCGATCGGCCCGCACACCGACCTTTATGCGCTTGGAGCGGTGTTGTATCGCACTGTGACGGGCCTGGTCCCCTTTGATGCCGAGAACGATCAGGCCGTGCTCTATCAGCACGTCTATAACGAGGTGGTGCCGCCGTGGCGGCTCAACCCCGCCATTCCGAGAGCGCTGTCGCAACTAATCGTGCGGCTGCTCGATAAGTTGCCCCATTTGCGGCCGGCCTCCGGCGAGCTGGTAGCCGACGCTCTGCGGGCTATCCGGCACGACATCGAGGCTGCTAGTACCCACCAGCGGGCGGGTGGGCCGGGTAACGCCGGCCTGCTGGCAAGCGGACCGATTCATCCCGGTATGCTGCGGCGGGTCTGGAGCGTGAAGCTCTCCGACGGGCCACAGTGGCCCGCGGCGCTGACCGCAGCGGAGGGGTTTGTGTTGCTGGGACTCAAGAGTGAAGAGCTCTGCGTCCTACGTCCGGCTGACGGTGGTGTGCAGGCGCGCTTTGCCGCTGACGATGAGATTAACAGCGCGGTCGTCTATCACCACAGCCACCTGTACTACAGCAGTCGGACCGGAGCGCTCCATGCGCTAGCCTGGCCCGGTGGCGAGCGCCGAAGCACCGACGAGCAGGCCGGGGTGGTGGGCGGTGTCGTGCCGCTGGCCGAGAGCCTGGTGCTGGCTACCGCTCAGGGCAGGCTTGAAAGGCGGCATCTTGACGGTGACGTGATGTGGCGCTACGAGCTGGGCGAGGCCGCCACCACCGCCCCCACTGTCTACCAGGGGCTGGTTGGGGTGATGGCTCGAGACGGCTGGTTTCACTGCTGTGATGGCACGACCGGGGCCGGCAAGTTCAAAGCCAAGCTAGGTCTAGTGGTCGCCCAGCCGGTTATTAAAGACGGCCTGGCGCTGCTGGCCGAGCGCAGTGGCGATCTGCACGCGCTTAAGCTAGCAAGTCAGGAGCTGTTGTGGAGCTACGACCTGGAGGGGGAGGTGTGGGCCTCGCCGGTGGCCTGGCGGCGCTTTGTCTACGCAGTCTCGTGGGCGGGTGTGGTCCGCTGCCTGTCGCTAAAAAGCGGCGACGACGTCTGGTCGTTCGAGCTTAAGGCCCGCGTCACCGCCGCACCCATCTTAGCTAGCGGCATTCTTTATGTAGTCACCGAGGAGGGCGAGATTGTGGCCTTTGATGCCCGCACCGGTAGCAAGCTGTTCGCCGACCGCTTCAGCGCCAGCGCCGTTCACTGTAGTCCGGTGGTGATTGGCGATACCCTCATCGTGGCGGCCATCGACGGTACGGTGGCGGCCTATCGCTAGCTAGCAGGTCTCAGCCGAGGCAGTGTCACTTCGAAGCGGCTCCCCTGGCCCGGTTCGCTGGTGACGGCGATCCGCCCGCCGTGCAGCTCGACTAGGCGCCGGGTCAAGGCCAGCCCTAGCCCGGTCCCTTCGTGGCACTGCGCCGTTGCATGGTCCGCCTGCCAGAAGTCGTCAAAGAGGTGGGGGAGGTCTGCTGCAGCGATGCCGATGCCGGTGTCCTGGACAGCGATACGTAGCTCTTCGTGACACTCTTCTAGCGCTAGCAACACTTTGCCCCCTGGTGGCGTGAACTTGATGGCGTTGGCGAGCAGGTTGATGAGAATCTGCCTGACTTGGCGCGGATCGGCGGTCAGGGGGGCAAGGCCTGGAGGGAGCCGGACTTCGAACACCAGACCGGCTTGCTGAGCCTGCTGCTCGACAACTGCCACTGTGCTCTCTACCAGCGCGTGGAGATCTATCGTCTGGAGGTTAAGCGCCATCTTGCCCGCCTCGATCTTGGACAGGTCGAGGATATCGTTAATAAGCAGCAGCAGGTGTTGGCCGGAGGCTAGGATGTTCTGAGCATAGCGGCGCTGTTTGTCATTAAGCGTTCCAGCGGTCTGGCCGCTGAGCAGCTCGGAAAAGCCGATGATGGCCGTGAGCGGCGTGCGCAACTCGTGTGACGCGCTGGCCAAGAACCGGCTCTTAAGCTGATTGGCGCGCTCGAGCTCGCGCTGCCGCGCTTGCAGCTCACGCTCGAGCCGGAAGCGCTGCAACAGTACCCCTAGCTGAGCGGCTACCGCCTCTGCGGTAGCGATATCAGTAGCGCTAAAGGCATCAGAGCTGACGAAGTTATCCAGGCACAAGAAAGCAGCTAGCTCGCTACCGATCTCGATCGGGACCGACAGCGACACCTTGATCTCGTCAATGCGCCCAGCGGTGGTCAAAATGCCGGAGCGCTCGGGGTCAAGCAGCTTGTCAGCACTGTAATCGTAGATCAGGCGGGTTCGTTTATCGATGCGGTGGCGCACGCGAGTGACCTCTTCATGCGACAGCGTTACTTGAGCTAGCTCCGACAGCTGGTAGTTGACCGCTGCCACAAAGTGATAACGCCCATCGCTATCGCGCAGTATGACGCTCCCGGCCTGCGCCCCGGCTACTGCCCTAACGGCATGTTCTAAAAAGCGCTGATAGACCAATGGATCGAGGCCCTGCTTGAGCGTGCTGTTGACTAGCTCGACCAGCGCCTGCTGTTGCCAGATCAACTGCTCCAAGGCGGCCTGGGACGCTTGCAGGGCCAGCTCGGCCCGCTTGCGCTCGGTGATATCGACCGCTACCCCCAGCAGCTGCGAGGTGCCCGCGCCAATCGGTAGTTGCACCCCGCGCACCATATACCAGCGCGTTTCGCCGGTGGTGGAGACCGTGCGGTATTCGGTGGGCTCGAGCCCACCGTGGCGCAGGGCCTGATTAAGCGCCAGGTTGAGATCTTCCGAATGGACCGCTGCGGTGCTGACTAACGGATACCAGAGCAAGCAGTCGTCCGTTCTTGGGTCGCTCTGCTGCTGGGAGCTGGCCCAAACCGCAATCCCCCCGGCGTCGAGGGCCAGTTGGAGGCGTTGGCGGTGCTCGCTGGCGCGCTTTAAGCTCTGGTTTACCTGAGCAATTTCGTCGCCGCTCATTACCGGCGCGCTCAGCGCCTCATCTTCCGCTAAGCGCCGTGCGTTCTTAGCTAAGCCCCGCATCCGGCGGGCGATGCTGCCGGTAAACACCAACGTGCCGCCCAACCCGCCGATCAAGCCGACCAAGACCACGGCCAACAGCGCGACCTTGACCTGGGGCTGGGAGGCCGGTACAGCTTGGGTTTTTTCTTGCTCCGGCTGCGGCAGGGCGAAGATGGTTAGCGTTGCCAGCAGCGCCAGCAGGAGCGCTAGTGCCCACCCCTGGTAAGCAAGTGGCAAGTTGGAGAGTCGGCGTTTCATGAACACCCCTAGACCCGGTGGCTCCTGCCGCCCGATACATCAGTATATGGCGGGTTACAGCGGGCTTGGCTGAAGCCTCAGGGCGAAGCCTCGGCCAGGATCGCTTGCAGCGCGGCGGCCTCCAGCAGCCGTGGGTCTTGCTCTTGGGCGGTGGCGTCCTCGCTCATGGGGCGCGGAGCGACTTTCCAGAAGCGGGTTAAGGCCGCCTCCCAGCCGTCTAAGATGGCCTTGGCCTGCGGGCTGAGAGTCAGCGCGTAGTGCCGTGCGATCATCGTCTTAAGCAGCGCCTCGTCGCTGTCACCGGCTAAGCGCGTAAGCTCCACCATGCCGCGGTTGACACGCCCGGGGAATACCCCTTCCGGGTCATAGACGTAGGCTACCCCGCCGGACATCCCGGCGCCGAAGTTGCGGCCCGCCTCACCGAGGATCACCGCCACGCCGCCGGTCATGTACTCGCAGCCGTGGTCGCCGCAGCCCTCCACCACCGCATACCCGCCGGAGTTGCGCACGCACAGGCGCTCGCCCGCCTTGCCCGCGGCATAGAGGCTGCCGCCGGTAGCGCCGTACAGCACGGTGTTGCCGATGATCACGCTA
>JAGXSO010000118.1 GCA_018333775.1 Truepera sp. | reverse complement strand
CCCGCGCCGAGGTGGCGGAACTGGCAGACGCGCCAGCTTGAGGGGCTGGTATCCGTTAAGGATGTGTGGGTTCGAGTCCCATCCTCGGCACCATTAGGCCGACCCTAGGGTCGGCTGTTGCTTTGGGGGGTAAGGGCAGCGATTCACTGTACGGATGCCCTACGCTGGACGATGGTATCTAATACAATGGCAGCATCGTTAGCGGTTAATAGGAGCTGCCCATGCAACAAGCTGCGCCGCTACCGATGAAAACAGGGCGATCACTGGGGGTCGCCCCTACTCGAATACTTGACTACTCGAATGCTGGACTACTGATTTTCCGGAGAGGTGGCTATGGCCTGGCTCGGTTGGTTGCTGATCCTGCTTGGAATCGCCTTTATCGTGCTGTCGCTGGTGGGTGCGGCCAGAGATCTCTTTAAGGCCAGGACAGTTGTGTCTGCCACAGCGAGTTTGGCCGAGCTGACCGAGTTCGGCAAGATGCTGACCGAGCTGCTCAAGGTGCTGTTCAGCGGGCCGGCCTGGGTAACGATGTTCATTGCCGGGTTAGTCTTGGTCTGGCTAGGGGCTAGTTTGGTGTAAGGGGCAGACCTCAAGTTGGGCCAATACGGGTAGACTCTACCAATGACCGATGTCGCTCCGCTCCCCGCCCCAGCCGCGCAGCCTATGCGCGCAGTGCAGCTTGCTGAGACACGCCTGACCATCCTCGGCACTGCCCACGTCTCTAAGGCCAGTGCTGAGGAGGTAGAGCGGCTGATCGCCGGCGGTGAGTTCGACGCTGTAGCCATCGAGCTCGATCCCAACCGCCACGCCGCCCTGACTAGGCCCCACAGTTGGGCTCAGATCGATCTCCTTAAGGCCTTGCGGGAAGGCAAAGCGGCTATGCTGGCCGCTAACCTGGCCCTTGGCGCCTTTCAGCAGCGCCTGGCTGATCAATTGGGGGTCGAGCCCGGCCAGGAGATGCGCCTAGCCATCAGCGCCGCGGCTGAGCGTCACCTCCCGCTCTTATTGATCGACCGTGATATCGGCATAACCCTGCGCCGCGTCTATCGCAGCGTGCCGTGGTGGCAGCGTCTAACGCTATTTAGCGGCATCATCGCCAGCGTCTTGGTGGGCGAGAAGGTGAGCGAGGCCGAGATCGAGAAGCTCAAGCAAGGGGATATCCTAGAGGCCACCTTCAGCGAGTTTGCTGAGAAGTCTGCGGCGCTCTATAGGCCGCTCATTGCCGAGCGCGACCGCTACATGGCCTGTCGGCTGCGTGAGGAGCTGGCCCGCAAGCCCTATCAGAACGTGCTGGTAGTGGTCGGGGCGGGGCACTTAAAGGGCTTGGTAGAGGCGCTGGAGACCCCCGAGACGCGCCCGCCCCGCGAAGAGCGGCTCGAGCTAGAAGCTATCCCTAAGGGGCGTAACTGGGGCAAGGTGATCCCCTGGCTGATTACAGCGCTGATCCTAAGCGGCTTTGCCATCGGCTTTAGCCGCAGCCCTGAGCTTGGTCTTAGACTAATCCTTGACTGGGTCATCATCAACGGTGGCCTGGCGGCTATCGGCGCTACTATTGCCCTGGCTCATCCGTTGACGATCGTGGGGGTATTCTTCGCTGCGCCGCTGACCTCGCTTAACCCGCTAGTGGGGGCCGGCTTCGTGGCGGCGGGGATCGAAGTAGCGCTGCGGCGGCCGCTCCTGGGCGACTTTGCCACGCTGCGCCGGGATGTCACCAAACTGCGCGGCTGGTGGCGCAACCGGGTGGCCCGAACGTTGCTGGTCTTCATTCTAACAACCATCGGCTCGGCGTTAGGGACCTATCTGGGCGGCTTTAGCGTGATGAGTCGGTTGATGGGTTAAACAGAGGGCCGCGGAGCCGAGTAAACCTGAATTGGAGAGTGAGAGGTGAGCAAGGCCTTCCCGTTCACGCACTACCGCAAAGGGCAGCGCGAGGCTATTGAGGCGGTGCGGCAGGCGTTTAGGGACGGCAAGCGCTTTGTGGTCATCGAGGCGCCGACCGGCTCGGGCAAGTCGGCGATTGCCGTGACGCTGGCGCGCGAGGCGGCTTCGGCCTATCTGCTGACCGCTCAGAAGCTCTTGCAAGCGCAGTACGCTCGCGACTTCCCCGACCTGGCGCTGATGAAGGGGCGCGGCAACTACCCCTGCCTGGTGGCGCCGACCCATGCGGCGGCGGCCCCCTGCATCGCCGGGCGGCGCTTTGTGCAGTGCGACGAGTGCCCCTATTTCGTGGCCAAGGAGGTGGCGATGTCGGCGCGGCGCGCCATCATGAACTACGCCTACTACTTAGCCGAGCTGAACTATTCGGGCGGCTTTGGGCCGCGCGAGCTGCTGGTGCTCGACGAGGCGCACAACGCCGAGGCGGCGCTGATGAGCTTTGTCGAGGTCACGGTTTCAGATACCATGCTGGCTAGAGTCGGCCTGAGCGAGCGCGTGCCGAATGTTCTGGAGGAGGCCGAGTATTTTGACTTTGCCGAGGAGATCATGCCCGCTCTTAAAGAGCGCAGCCGGGTGCTCGAGCAGCAGTTCAAACAGGGGACGCTCTTTGGGGAGGCCGCCGCCGCCCAGTTACAGAGCAAGCAGTGGCTCGATAACCAGCTCTCGCGCCTAAGCCTGCTGCGACACAGCCGCGAGGAGGAGAATGTCGAGTGGGTCATAGAGCGGCGCAGCGGCCAAGAAGGGCAGAGCCTCACCTTTAAGCCGGTGCGGGTAGCCTCGTTCGCCGAGCCGCTGCTGTTTGGTTTTGCTGAGCGCATCCTAATGCTCTCAGCTACCATTCTCGACCCGCCGACCTATCTGCGCAGTCTGGGGATTACTGCCGATCAGGCCGCTGTCATTAAGGTAGAGTCGGACTTCCCGCCCGGGAATCGCCCGATTATGGTTAGGCCCGCCGCCCGCCTGACCCGCCACTACTTGGAGCAAGACCTCCCTAAACTGGCCCAGCAGGTCTCGGCGCTGTTCGAGGAGCACCCCGACGACAAGGGGTTGATCCATGCCCACAGCTATAAGATTGCCGGCTATCTTTATAAGACACTCCCCAAGGCGCAGCGCGACCGGGTAGTGCTGCACTGGGACAGCAGCGGGCGCGATGAAGCGCTCGATAAGCATGTCAGGAGCCCTTACCCCACGGTGCTGCTGACTCCCAGCATGACCGAGGGGATCGACCTTTATGACGAGCTGTCACGCTGGCAGGTGATCTGTAAGATCCCCTATCCGTATCTGGGCGACCCACAGGTGGCGCGGCGCAAGGACTTAGATCCGGCCTGGTACGACTGGCGCACCTGCCTGACCGTGGTGCAAGCCTACGGCCGGAGCGTGCGGAGCCGCGACGATTTTGCCATTACCTACGTGCTAGATGCCGATTTCCCGGCCTTTGTCAAGCGCCAGCAGCGGCGCCTGCCCGGCTGGTTCTTAGAGGCCATTACCACTGAGGCGTGAGGGGTGATCTGTTACATTAGAGGACATGGGCGGCCTCGCTACTCTCACGCGCGCCTACCTGACGCTGGCGCTTACCCCCGGCCTGGGACCGCGGCGCATCAAACTCTTAACCGAACACTTCGGCGATGCCGAGCGAGTCTATCAGGCCAGCCTAGCCGACCTGCGCCAGGTCGAGGGGATCGGGCCCAAGCTGGCTGAGGCTATCGACCAGGCGCGCAACTCTACAGCGCCAGAGGCCGAGCTGCGCAAGGCTGAGCTGCTGGGGGTCAAGATCCTCCCCTTAAGCCACCCCGACTATCCCGAAAGCCTGCGCCAGATCTACGACCCGCCGCCGGTCTTATACGTCCGCGGCGAACTCCCGCACGCGCTGATGGGGCCGCTTGAACGGGTGCGCGCCCTGGGGGTTGTCGGCACGCGCAACGCCACCCCTTACGGGCTCGAGCTGACCCGTACCGTAAGCCGTGAGCTGGCTGCCGCCGGGGTGGTGATCGTGTCAGGGCTAGCGATAGGTATTGACACCGCCGCGCACGAGGGAGCGCTGGCCGCCTCAGATGGCGCTACCGTGGCCGTGCTCGGCTCCGGGGTGGATGTCCTGTACCCTCGCCAGAACCAGCAGTTGGCCAGGCGCATCCTGGCTGGCCGCGGCGCCGTGGTGAGCGAGTATCCCATCGGCGAGAGCCCGCGCGCTGAGAACTTCCCTGGCCGCAACCGCATCATCGCCGGGCTGTCGCGCGGCGTGCTGATGGTCGAGGGGGGCAAAAAGTCCGGCGCCATGATCACCACCGACTACGCCATGGAGGAGGGGCGCACCGTCTTTGCGGCGCCGGGGCGGATCGGTGACGCCGGGTCTGAAGGGACGCTGACCCTGCTTAAAAGCGGCGCCGGTCTGATCTTGGGAGCTTCCGATATCCTGGCCGAGTTCGGTTGGGCGGCCGCCGGTGACGGCGAGGCCGGTCCAGCGGTTGAGCTTAGCGAAGCGGAGCAGGCGCTCGTCGCTCTGATTCGGCGCCTCGACTCGCCGCTGTTAGATGACCTGATGGTCCAAGCTAACCTCTCCGCTGCCGAGCTGTTGCCGCGCCTGATGATGCTCGAGCTGCAAGGGGTAGTCCGCAGCGTGCCGGGCGGGCGCTATATCTGCCTGCTGCCGCGCTGATGGCGCCGGCCTGCAAAATGAGACATCGGCCCTAGACAGCTCTTTGGGAGGCAAGTATACTAAACGCGCTGATGCAAGCGATTCGCAGCTAGGGTCATTAGGGTTATAACGTGGCCAAGGGGGCGAATGGCTTGTGGCGAAAGGAGTTCTGCTTTGAAAAAGTTCCTTTTCTCCCTCGTGATGGTACTAGTTCTCTCCGGCTCGGCCTTAGGGCAAGGAATCAGCGTCTGGACCACCTGGGGGGATCAGACGCTAGCGTGGCTCCAGGGCCAGGCCGCCAGCTTTACGGCGGCCTTTGGTGTACCGGTGGAGATTGTCGTAATGGGTATCGGTGACGTGCGTGAGCAGGCGCTGCTGAGCGCTCCGCAAGGTGTGGCGGCTGACCTGTTTGCCGGCATCCCCCACGACCAGATCGGCGAGATGGCGGCCGGCGGCATCCTGGCCGACATGACCGGCTTCGCTACCCGCGCCTATCTCGCGGATCTCTCAGAGCAGGCCCGACTGGCCTACAGCATTGGTGACAGGCTGTTCGGCCTGCCGATGTATGTTGAGGGCCCAGCGCTGATTATTAACACCAACCTGATCTCCGAGGTGCCGGCAAGCTACCAAGAGCTGATTGCTAGAGCGCGCGAACTGACCACCGCCGACACCTTCGGCTTTATGTACGACATCGCCAACTTCTACTTTGCCTATAACTGGCTCCGCACCGCTGGCGGCTACGTCTTCGGCCGCGATGCGGCGGGCGATCTTAACCCCGCCGATATCGGGCTGGCCAACGAAGG
>JAGXSO010000117.1 GCA_018333775.1 Truepera sp. | reverse complement strand
CCCCCGCTCGGCGATAGTCTGGTAGTCGTAACCGGCATCGGCGGGGAAGACTGCCAAAAAGACGAAGTTGCCTGGGCCGATGTTGACCGTGCGATGACCCCAATAGGGGGGTACGTAGGAGGCCGCCCCGGGAGCCATGGCTTGCGCATTGATCTCTCCCCCCGGCGTCTGCAATAGCAGATAACCCTCACCCTGAAGGCAGTAGTAAAGCTCGGCGCGGTCCCCCTTGGCGTGATAGTGCCCCTTGGTCATGAAGTACTCATCCCCCACCTGGCCGGGGTAGATGACCGTGGTGGAGTAGAGCAGTTGCCCTTCGTCCTTGGGGTTATTGGTAGCGTTGTAAACCTGATAGATCACCGGATTTTGGGCTAGGAGCGCCGCCTCGGCCTGGCGGTCGGCAAACAGGCCGCGCATGTCAGTAAGCCGCTGCGTCTGCACGCTGGCCGCGTTGGGGATGGTGCCGTCCTTGAGATCGATCCAGGCGGTAAAGGGGGTCATGTAGGTCATGACGATCCTCCGGAAAAACGAGCCGTTAATTGAGTCGGGTGTGAGGTGTGGGTTGTAGGCGGTAGGGGCCTGTGATGAACCCACCAGCCACTTACTTTCTGGAGTACCAGCCGCATATTAAGCGCCATTATCAGCCCCTCCGCTACCCCGCACCGCATTAACCACAAAACGGCAGGGCTTGCCGTGCAAAACGGCGACCAAGTTCTCGGCTGCCAGCAGGCTCATGCGCGCTACCGCCTCGCGCGTAGTGGCTCCTAGGTGCGGCGTAACGATCACTTTCTCCAAGCCTAGCAGCGGACCGGCCTCGTTGGCCAAGACGTCGATGGCCGCTCCGGCCAGCTTGCCGCGCGTCAGGGCCTCGTAGAGCGCCTCTTCGTCCACTAGAGCGGCGCGCGCGGTATTGACTAGAACGGCACCGTCTTTCATCTGGGCCAGCCGCTCGCGGTTGATCAGCCCTCTGGTGTCGGGGGTAAGCGCCGCGTGCAGCGACACGATATCAGCTGAGCTTAACAGCGTGGCCAGATCGACCCGCTCGGCCTGGTCTGCCTCGCCCGGCCAGAAGGGGTCGTAGGCCAGCACTTTAAGCTCGAGCCCGTGAGCGCGTTTGGCTACCGCCTGGCCGATGGCGCCAAAGCCGATTAGGCCAAGGGTCTTGCCGGACAGCTCCCACCCTGGAGTGCGCCGCCACTGGCCGGCCTTGGCGGCGCTGACTACCTGGGGCAGGTTTCGCGCCAGCGCCAAGATCAGCGCGATGGTAAGTTCAGCCACTGCTGTGGTGTTGGTGCCGGGGGTGATGGTGACGGCAATGCCAAGCCGGGTAGCAGCCGCCAGATCGACGTTATCTACCCCTACCCCGTAGCGGGAGATCACCCGGAGGCGGTCGGCGCGTCCCAGCACCGTGGCGTCGCAGCTATCTAGCCCCAGGATGACGCCGTCATAACCGGCGATGATGTCGCCTAGCTTATCGGCGCTGAGCGGCTGCTCTTCGGCGCGCAAGTCAACCTGGCAGCCATGTTGTGCTAGGTAAGCGTGATGCGGCCCCTCAGTGCGGCAGAAGGAGCGGGCGGTGGCCAGTACGCGGTAGTTCATGGCGATGCCTCAAGGGTGGCTGCTAACCGGTGTAGCCAGGGGGCCGTCCGTGCTTGCAGGTCGAGATAGTGATCGACGAACGGCTGATAGCGGCGATGCGTTGCCGGATCGGGGGTGACGGGGTCGCGCAAGGGGTTGGCGCGGCGCGCCGCCTCCTTAAGGTCGGGCAGCACGCCGACCGCGTGACCGGCGATGAGCGCAGCCCCTAGCACGGTGCATTCCTGCTGCTGGAGCGGCAGGTAGGAGAGGCCCAACACGTCGGCTTTGATCTGGTTCCAGAGGCCGCTAGCGGCGCCGCCGCCGATCACCCGCGCCTCCCGGAAGCGGAGCTGCGGGAAGAGCGCCTGCTCGATGCGCAGATAATGGGCGTATTCGTAGGCTACCCCCTCGAGCAGCGAGCGGTAGAAGTGAGGCTTGCCGTGCGACCAGCTAAAGCCGCTCCACAGGCCCCGCTGTGCCGGGTCGTTGGGGCAGACGCGGCCGCCTAGGTGCGGCAGGAAGAAGAGCCCATCTGAGCCCGGCGGGACGCTGCTGGCTTGCTGCTCGAGCTGCTCATAGCTCGCTCCCGCCCCCCACTGGTCGCGGAACCAGCGCACATTCAGGCCGCCGCCGTTGATGTAGGCATAGGCGAACCAGAGGCCGTCAATGGCTAGCCGACCGGTAAAGAGCGTCCGCTCTTGAGCGTCGGGCCTAAAGGAGTCGAGGCCGACCGCAAAGACCGCCGCCGTACCGGCTACATCCAGCGCCATACCCGGCTCCACCAGCCCGGCGCCGAGCATACCGGCAACGGTATCGCCTGCACCCGCCGCGATCGGGGTGCCGGATAGCAGCCCGGACTCCGCCGCCGCTTCGCGGGTAAGATGCCCCACCACCTCCCAGGGCCGCACGATGCGGGGCAGCTTCTCCCGCGGGACCGCTAGCAGCTCCAGCAACTCGTCGGACCAGGCGCCGCTAGCCGTGTCGCTGAGGCAGGTGAAGTGCAGGTAGGTATCGTCAATAAAGGCCTGCTCGCCGCGGAGTCCGGCCAGGCGGCCAGCCACGTAGGCCGAGGGCATGAGGAACTTGCTGACCCGCTTGAACACCTCGGGCTGCTCGTGCAGCCACCATAGTAGTTTGGGTCCGTGCGAGTAGGTCGGGTAGCCGCCGGTCAGCTCAATAATCCGCGCGGCGTGCTCCTGCATGGCTATCATGTAGGGCGCGCAGCGGCTGTCCAGCCAAGAATCGTAGCGGGTGGGGCTATCCCACTCCTGATCGACGCTGCACAGGCCGGCCATCTGACCGGAGAGGGCGATGGCCGCTACCTGGCTCGGGTCGACGGCGCTCTTCTCCAGGCAAGCGCGTATCGTGCGCAAGGCGCCGGCGTAAAAATCGTCGGGATGCTGCTCCACCCAGCCTAGCCGGGGATGGTGCAAGGGGGTCTCGGCAAAGGCATCGGCCAGCAGCCGCCCGGCGGTGTCGAAGAGGGCGGCCTTAGTCCCGCTGGTGCCGAGGTCTACCCCAATTAGATAGGCCGCCATGCTAACCCTCCCCAGGCTCGAGCACCACCCTGGCATGCTCCGGCAAGCGGCCCTGCACGAAGGCCGACAGCGCCTCCGCCAACGGGTAGCGCCCGGTTACTAGGCCCGCTACCTCGACCCGGCCGGTGCTGACCAGGCTCAGCGTGTGGTGGAAGTGGGTAACGTTGGCTCCGGTGGTGCCGGTAATGGCAAGCTGTTGGTAGTGAATGCGGTTGGCCGGGACCGGCACGGCATCCTGGCCGCTCGGCAGGCTGGCAAAGAAGTTAACGGTCCCCTTGCGGGCAGTCCACTCGGGCGCCTCAGCCTGGGCCTCAGCCGAGCCGACCGCGACCACTACCGCCGAGACGCCGCGGCCGCCGGTCAGTTCCCGGATTCGCTTGCTCACACTCTCCCGGCGCGCATCGATCACGACATCGGCGCCCAGAGCGCGGGCCAAGGCCAACCTGGGCTCCTGAATGTCGCTAACGATGATCGGCGCGGCGCCACAAGCCTTCCCTAAGGCCACGTGCATCAGACCCATCGGACCGGCTCCGACGACTAGCAGCGACCCTCCGGGCTTCAGGTTGCAGGCTGAGAGCGAGTTGTAACAGCAGGCCAAGGGCTCGAGCAGCGCGGCTTGGTGATAGGGCAGGCCGGCGGGTAGCACCAGCGCATTGCCCGCCGCCAGCGCCCGCGCCGGTAGCCGCAGATACTCGGCCATGCCGCCGTCGAGGGTGATCCCAATGGCGTCGTAGTCAGGGCAGAGGTGCATGTCACCGGCTACGCAGTCGGGGCAGCGCCCACAGCCCAGGTTAGGAACCACGGCCACCCGCGTGCCCAGCGCCAGGCTGCTTACCTCCTCACCGACTGCCACGATGGTGCCGGCTACCTCGTGGCCGAGGATGCGGGCCGCGGAGCCGCTGGGGATCTTAAAATGACCGCGCGCAGCGATCTTTTGGTCAGTGGCGCAGATGCCGACCGCCTCGACCTTAAGCAGCGCATCTTGTGGCCCGATCTCAGGAACAGGTACCCGCTCTACCCGCAGGTCGCCAGGGGCGTGATAGCGGACCGCCGTCATGCTGGCCGGAATCACGCTGCACCACCCGCTAGCTTGGCCAACTGGCGACGGATGCCACATTTACATCTACAGTTACATATACAGTTGCTCACCGATAGCTTCATATCCCTCCTAGTACCCTCCGGTAACCTCTACCGAGGCGCCCACCACGAACCCGGCGGCGTCGGAGGCCAGAAAGGCGACCACCTCGGCTACCTCTGCGGGCTGGCCCCAGCGCCCGAGCGGAATAGCGCGCCTAACGGACTCGGCCTCGCTAAGGGTCGGCCTGAGCATGTCGGTCTCGATCTTGGCCGGTATCACGGCGTTCACCCTGACCCCAAACGGGGCCAGCTCTTTAGCTAACGCCTTAGTCAAGGAGAGCACGCCGCCCTTAGCGGCCGCGTAGTGAGCGCCGGAGGTGCCGCCCCTCGCAGCGCTCGAGCCGATGTTGATAATGGCCCCACGCTTGGCGGCGATCATGTGGGGGGCAACCTCGCGGCAACACAAGAAGGCGCTGGTCAGGTGAGCGTCGATCATCTGCCGCCAACTCTCCTCGTCAAGCTCGAGCAGGCTCCGCTTCTGAAAAATCCCGGCGCAGTTGACCAGCACATCTAGGCGGCCAAAGGCGGCCAGGGCGCTAGCCACCATCGCCCGGACCTGGGCTGAGCAGGAGGCGTCACCCGGAACGCTAAGCGCCCTCAAGCCGGCCTCGGCCAACTCGCTTTCCAGCGCTCGCAGCGGCGCCTCCGAGCGGGCGTTGACGGCCACGGCGTAGCCGTCGCGGGCGAGGCGCCAGGCCACCGCCCGGCCGATGCCCCGGCTGGCCCCGGTGACTAGCGCCGCCTTGGTCGTCATTGCGCGGTGTAACCGCCGTCAACTGACAAGACCGCGCCGGTGGCGTAAGCGACCTCATCCGAGGCGAGCAGCATAATGGCTGCGGCGATCTCCTCGGGCCGTCCGAGCCGGTTTTGCGGGCGACTGCGCTCGAGCGTTCGCAGGGTTGCTTGGGGATCAGCGCTGTGTGCTAGAGCGGTCTCCACCAGCGGAGTGCGGGTAGTGCCCGGACAGATACAATTGGCCCGCACACCCCGCGCTGCTAAGTCGACGGCCTGGCTGCGGGTCATAGCGATTAAGGCGCCCTTGGAGACGTTATAAGCGACCTGATCCGGAATGCCGACCAGGCCCGCTTCGGAGGCCACATTGACGATACAGCCGGAACCTTGCGCGATCATTATGGGTAGAGCATACTTGGCGCAGAGAAACGTCCCCGTCACGTTAACGGCCATAATCCGTTCCCAGTCATGAAGTGTGGTAGTAACCGGGTCGCCCTTGGCGTAGATACCGGCATTATTGACCAGCACATCGAGCCGCCCCCAGCGGCTAGCAATCCGGTCGATAGCCTCCTTCACGTCAGGCTCTAGTTCGACTCGTGCGGTAAGCCAGAGCGCCTCAGCGCCAACGTCGCGGCACTCCTGAGCGACCGCTTCGCCCTCAGTCGGTTCTACGCCCAGGAGCGCTAGGCGAGCCCCCTCGCGCGCGAAGGCCAGGGCGGTCGCCCGACCGATACCCCGGCTCGAGCCTGTAACCAGCACCACCTTGCCCTTAAACCGCATGTTAACGCACCTCCCTAGTCGTGTTGGGGGCTTGAGGTTTCTTCACCTGAGAGCCTCCTTCCTTGCAGGACAGTCTTCATCTTTTGCAGCCGCTTGGCGGCTTCCACGCCGCCGTGCAGCGCCACGCCGACAGCCAACACGTCGATGACTAGTAGGTGGGCGATGCGCGAGATGGTGGGCATGTAGAGATCGGTATTCTCCGGCACCTTGACGGCGATGACCAGTGAGCAGAGGCGGGCTAGCGGCGAGTCGTCGGCGGTTATGCCGATGACCGTGGCACCGGACTGGCGGGCGACCTTGACGCTCTCGATTAACTCCTTAGTGCGGCCGGTATGAGAGATGGCCACCACCACATCTTGTGGGCCGAGTGCGGCAGCCGACATCAGCTGCATGTGCAAGTCGGTGTAGGCTACGCAGGGCACGGCGAAGTGGAAGAATTTGTTCTGGGCGTCGATAGCGACAGCGCCGGAGGCCACGAAGCCGTAGAACTCGATCTTGCGGGCGCCGGCGAGGGCTGCTACGGAACGCTCAAGCACCGTGTTGTCAAGCTGGTTGCGGGCGGTAAGAAGCGAGTTAATGACTGAGTCGAACACCTTTTGCTTGTAGGCAGCGGCACTGTCATCAGGCCGGATATCCATATCCAGGTAAGAGACATCAGCCGCCAGGCTCTGAGCGAGCTGCACCTTGAACTCCTGAAAGCCGTCACACTCGATGCGGCGGCAGAAGCGCACTACGGTCGGCTCGCTCACACCGGCTTGCCGCGACAGCTCCGAGATGCTAGCGCTAATCGCCGTCCGCGGCTGCGCCAAAACAGCCGCGGCTACCTTGCGCTCAGCGGCACTGAAGCGGTTCAGACTCTCGCGGATCTGCAGGAGTAGGTTGTTGTGAAGCAAGATAACCTCCGAATCGATAGCAGACCGCTGAGGGGATGAGCGGTTGCTCAGGCGGTAGTCAAGACCTCGCTCAGCGCCACCGTCCTCCCTTGCGTAAACGAGGCGGTAGCGGCCAGTACACCGGCTAGCGCCCAGCGCCCGTCCGATCCAGAAGCGCCGGGTTGGCGGCCGGTGCGGATGCAGTCGGCGAACTCGCGCAGTTCGTTGATGTAGCCCCAGGCAAACCGCTCGGGCCAGGTCCGGTAGACCGGCGAAACCCGGCCCACCTCCCGATCGGTTACCACGACTATGGCCTGACCCTGCATATCCCCGATCTGCATAATCCCCTTCTCCCCGACGATCTCTACCCGGGCATCATAGCCGTAATCGCAGGGGCAGACGCCCGAGATGCTGCCCAGGCCGCCGTTGGCAAAGCGGAGCTGGACCAGAGCTGTGTCATAAAAGCCCGGCTCTGTAACGCCCCGCGCCGCGCCTTTGAAGTTGCTGATCTCTGCGTAGGCACTGGCCGGGTCGGCGCCCATCAGCCAGCGCACGCAGTCGAAGTCGTGGCTGTTCACCTCGGCCAGCATACCGTTAGAGCGCCGCAAGTCCCAGGCCCAGGCCGGCGGCAGTCCGGGTCCGTGAGTCAGCGACTTGATGATCATGGGGGTGCCGATCTCACCGCCGGCAAGGCGCTCGAAGGCGGCGCGGAACTCCGGCTGGAAGCGGCGCATAAAGCCGATCTGGAGCCGCACCTTAGCGGCTGCGCAGGCGGCGATAATGGCGTCGCACTCGGCCAGGGTAAGGGCCATCGGCTTCTCGAGAAAAACATGCTTGCCCGCCTTGGCCGCGGCGACAGCCAGGGGTGCGTGGGTGAAGGTCGGGGTAGTAATCACCACCGCCTCAAAGCCGCCCTGGTTAAGGGCGTCATCGAGCTCGGCAAAGCTGTGTGGGATACCGAAGTCGCCGGCCACCCGCTGCCGGGTTTCGGCGCTGGCATCGACCACCGCCACTACTGAGGCGCCGGGCACGTGGCCGGTGAGCGACTTGGCATGGACGCGGCCGGCGCGTCCGCCGCCGACCAGGCAGAAGCGAAGGGGCTCTTGGGTCATAGGTTATCCATTACTATAGTTGGGGAATAGCGCTTGAGGGAGTTAATCGAGTCGCCAGTCAAGGCATATATAGCCATCTTTAACAGCGACACCAGCTCACCGCCTGAGGCGGTTGCGCCGCCATTGATCGAGCACCACCACGAGAATTATCACCGCGCCCTGAGCGACGCGTTGCCAGAAGGGGCTGACGCCGAGCAGGTTGAGGCCGTTGCCGAGCACACCTAGGATCGCAGCGCCGATCATGGTGCCGAAGACGCCGCCTTCGCCGCCGAAGAGGTTGGTGCCGCCGATGACCGTCGAGGCGATAGAGCGAAGCTCTTCCCCTTCGCCCATTAGCGCATTGGCGGAGCTTAAGCGCCCCATCAGCAAGATGCCGCCGATAGCGGCCATGAGGCCGGAGAAGGCGTAGATAAGGATAATCGTGCGGCCGACGTTGATGCCTGAGGCTCGAGCCGCCTCGCGGTTGCCGCCAACGGCGTAGATGCTGCGGCCGAAAGCGGTGAACCTAAGGATCAGCCCGCCGGTAATGGCGACGACTAAGACGGCGATTAACAGGAACGGGATCCCGAGGATGTGACCCGATCCGGCCCACAGCAGGAACTCGGGCAGCCCGCCACCGGCGCCGACGCCGATTCTGAAGGTGGGTACCGGTAGACCGCCGGTAACGAGCAGCGCCAGGCCGCGGAATAAGGTCATGGCGCCGAGGGTGGCGATAAAGTCAGGGATGCCGAAGCGCGCGATGATAAAGCCGTTGAAGGTGCCGGCTAGCGCGCCGACCATCAGCCCCAGGATGATGGCCAGTACTGGATTCATCGGACCTAACGGTATTCCTAGAAACAGCACCGGCTCGGTCATCAAGACCGCCACGATGCAAGCGGAGAGGGCCGCCGTGGCCGCTACCGACAGATCGATCCCTCCCCGGATGATGACAAAGGTCTGTCCGACGGCCAGGATGGCCACAAAGGCGGTCTGCCGAGCAACGGTTAACAGATTATCGGCGTTGAGGAAATGTGGTGAGAGCATCGCCAGCACGGCTATCAAGAGCAGCAGGGCAATTAGCGGCCCGCTGCGAAACAGCACTGTGCGCAGTCTCGACGCGCGCTCGTCCCAGGCGGCTTTAGCGAGATCTTGAGCGGAGTCTTTGATCATACCTTTACTCCTTAACTAGCGGCGCGCAACAGTGCCTCGTGGCTGAGCTCTTGGCGGCTCAGCTCGCCGGTAATGGTCCCGTTGCGCATGATCAGAGTCCGATCGGCCATGCCGACCAACTCCTTGGGCTCTGACGAAATCATTAGTATTGCGGTGCCGCGCTCCGCTAGCCGCCCCAGCAACGCGAAAACCTCGGCCTTGGCGCCCACATCGATGCCGCGGGTGGGCTCATCGCAGATCAGGATCCGGCTGCCGGTCGACATCCACCGCGCCAGCACGATCTTCTGCTGATTGCCACCCGAAAAGTATACCGCCTCGCGATGGGGCAGCGGCGGATCGATATCGAGCTCCTTGATGAACTGTAGTGTAGTAGCCTTCTCGCGCTCGAGCTCGAGCTTGTGCCAGGGCTGGCGATGAGCCAGCCAGGGCAGCGAGATGTTGGGCCCGACGGTTAGCATCGGTACCAGGCTCTGCCGGCGGTCGCGGGCAATCAGTCCTAGGCCGGCGCGAATGGCTCGACTAGGTGAGTAGGTGTTGGAGGAGGCCGCTTCGCCGTTGACGAAGATACGCCCGGCTACTGCCCGCTCGAGCCCGAAGAGCGCCCGCGCCAGGTGCTCCTGGCCCGCCCCCATCAAGCCGAACACCCCGAGGATTTCGCCCTGGTGCAGCGTAAAAGAGATGTCGCGCAGGCGCCCATCGACGGTTAGGCCCTCAACTACCAAGGCCGGCGCGCCGCGGGTCACCGCAGGTTTAGGGAACTGATCGCTCAGCGCCCGGCCGACCATCATGCGCACAATCGTTTCCTGGCTCGCTTCGGCGATCGGTATGGTGCCCACGTTGCGCCCGTCGCGCAATACCGTGACGCGATCGGCGATCATAGCGATCTCGCTCAGGTGATGCGAAATATAGATGATGCCGACGCCGCGATCTCTGAGCGCGCGGATCACCTCAAAGAGGCGCGAGCGCTCGGCATCGGAGAGCGCCGAAGTGGGTTCATCGAGCAACAGGATGTCGGGCTGGCGCTGAAGCGTTTTGGCGATCTCGACAAGTTGCTGCTCAGCAACACTAAGCGACCTTAGCTCGCGGGTGGGGTCGATCTTGACTCCGAGTTCGGCCATAGCCTGCTTGGCCTCGCGGTTCGCCCGCGGCCAATCGATGCTAGCAGCTGTGCGCGGCAGATTGCCAAGGAAGATGTTCTCGGCGACCGAGAGCGCCGGAACCAGCGAGAGCTCTTGATGAACGAGGGCGATGCCGAGCTGCTGGGCCTTCACAGGGGAGAGTTCGCTGATAGCGGCGCCACGCACCCGGAAGGTGCCTGAGTCGGGTTGATAGATGCCGGAGATGATCTTTACCAGGGTCGATTTGCCGGCGCCGTTCTCCCCCAGCAGCGCGTGGACCTCACCGGGAAGGAGCGTGAAATCGACGTCGGCGAGCGCTCGCACACCAGGAAACTGCTTGTTGATGGCTGTGAGTTCGAGTAGCGGAGCAGCCATTTACCGAGCCGTTTTTACGCAACGATCGCTGGTGCGGGGCGATGCTGAGGTTCGCGTTAAGATCATGACGTTAAAGTCCTTTCGTGCGACCACTGCCGCCAGAAATGGCCGCCGAGAATTAGCGCTCATCTCAAACATCGCGTTGGCTGTTGAGATGGCTAGTGATTCCCGGCGGCCTGGGGACTCAGGTGCAATTAGCGGCCAGCGGCGACACAGAGAGCGTGCAGCCCTGGCCAGTCGATGGTCGGCAGCACCGGCTCGGGGGCGAACAGGTGGACATTAGGCTGATAGGCGATGCGCGGCCGGATGTCGTAGATCCGCGGAATCTCTTCGCCGCACAGGAGGCGCACGGCCAGTTCGGGGGTAAACCAACCCCAGTCGGCAAAGCCGTGGGTGACCTCAGCGATAATCCGGCCTTCAGCGATATAAGAACCGGATTCCGGCGTAATGCCGTGGTTGAACACCGCTACCTGCGTGTCACCGAGCGTCATGCCGTCGGCTACGGTCTCCAGGCGCCCGGCGGCCTCTAGCGCCAGCATGGCGCCGATGCCCATCTCGTTTGAAGAGGCCCAGATGAAATCGAGATTGGTGGGGTTGGCGCGCAGGAAATCTTCGGTGCAGGCGACGGCCTTAGCGCGATTCCAATCGGCAGCGCAGACGCCCAAGACTTCGATGCCCGGATAGTTGGCGATCACACGGTTAAAGCCCTCGAGACGAGCCACTGAGAAGAAGCCGCCGGCCACACCTTCAATGAATGCGCCTCTAGCCGTAATGGCCGCCCGCTCTTCAGCGGTAAGCTGGCCGTATAGCCCTTCCCAGAAGGCTAGGTCTATGAACTGCTCAGTGGTTACTTCGACCTTCTCACCGGCTCCCAACACGCCCGGACCGCCGAAGTAGTCGAGCATGGCGTAGGCGACTACCGAGGCGGCATCGGAGTTGTCAAAGCCGATATAGGAAGCAACCTCAGCGCCTTCGATCTCCTCGAGCAGGTTGACCATGATTACCGGGATGCCCGCTTCGGCAGCCCGCGCTAGCCCGGGGCGGATTACCTCGATCTCGATCGGCGAGATGGCGATCAGATCGACCCGCCGAGCGATGAAGTCCTCAATAATGGCTAACTGGTCGGCAAACGCCAGGTGGGTCGGTGGGGAACGGGTCAGTATCTCCATCACAAAGCCGTGGCGATTGGCTTCAGCCGCGGCCCGCTCGAAGTACCGGGTCGCTGTTACGAACACGCCGGTGATATCAGGCGGTGTCCAGCCGATAGTGATCTCGATGGGGCGAGGTGCCTGGGC
>JAGXSO010000116.1 GCA_018333775.1 Truepera sp. | reverse complement strand
ACCACGCAGATGGGGAAGTCGCCGGCGATGCCGCCGCCGATCTGGAAGAAGCCGATGCTGTGACGGCGCGAGGTCTCGACATACCAGTCGGCCAGCATCATCATGTACTCGATGCCGGTGCGCACGGTGTGAACCTTTTCGATCTCGCCCAGCAAGCAGTGCCCGGCGTACATATTGCCGGTAGTCGAATCCTCCCAGCCGGGCACGACGATAGGCAGGTTCTTTTCGGCGGCGGCGACCAGCCAGGAGTCCTTAGGATCGATCATATAGTGCTCAGTCAGCGCTCCGCTGCGCAAGATGCGGTAGAGAAATTCGTGCGGAAAATAGCGCTCACCGAGTTGGTCGGCCTGTGTCCACTCGTTGATAAGGGCTTTTTCCAGGCGACGCATCGCTTCCAGCTCGGGAATGGTGGTATCGGTGACGCGGTTCTGGTGACGCTCTAAGAGCGCCTGCTCATCCGCCGGCGTGAGGTCGCGCCAGTGGGGAAGGCGCTCATAGAAGTCATGCGCGATCAAGTTGAATACGTCTTCTTCCAAGTTAGCGCCGGTAGCGCTGATGATGTGGACCTTATCCTGGCGAATCATCTCGGCCAGGCTGAGACCGAGTTCGGCGGTGCTCATGGCGCCTGCTAAGGTCACCATCATCGCGCCGCCCTGGTCTAAGTGGCGCCGGTAGGCTTCGGCGGCGTCAATCACAGCCGCAGCGTTGAAGTGGCGGTAGTGATGCTTAAGAAACTGGCTGATCGGTCCTTGGGTCATGGCGCCTCCGAAAATCAGTAGCCAGGCGCTAGAAGCCAGGAGCCAGTAGGGTCGAACCTCGTGCGCATAATAACGCTAGCGTAGCAAACCCGGCGGGCTAGATCAATGTGCAGGCTTTTGGCAAAGAGGAGCGCGGTGTGGGGTTCTCATCCTCTTCACTCTGCCGTCACCCAGGGCGCATCTTGCGGGCGCAGACTAGAAGAGGTCTGCGGACCCCTTACCCCCTTGACGGATAGCCCCGGGCGAGTGAAGCCGCTCGGGGCTTTTCGTTGTGTGCCTAGTGGAAGGCCGGTAGACTAGCAGCATGATGCGCCTCACTGTAATCGGGGCAGGTATGGCAGGCTCGGATGCGGCTCTGGCCGCCGCCAGCCTCGGAGTGGCGGTCGATCTCTACGAGATGCGGCCCCACACCATGACTCCGGCCCACCATACCGGCATGTTCGCTGAGCTGGTCTGCTCTAACTCTTTTGGCGGCGAAAGCGAGACCAACGCCAAAGGCTTGCTGCAAGCCGAGCTGCTGGCCGCCGGCGGCCTGGTGATGACTACTGCCCACGCCTGCCGGGTGCCGGCCGGCGGGGCCTTGGCAGTTGATCGCGAGGCGTTTAGCGAGCGGATCACCGAGACTTTGATGCACCACCCCAATATCACCGTGTACCGTCAAGAGCTAACCCGCATCCCTGAGGGCGTAGTGGTGCTGGCCTCTGGCCCGCTTACCTCAGACGCGCTGGCTCAGGAGATCCAGCGGACGGTGGGCATGGAGTTTTTAGGCTTTTACGACGCCGCCGCGCCGGTTATCAACGTTGACTCAGTCGATCAGTGCATCGCCTATCGCAAGGGGCGTTACGAGCAGGGAGCTGACTACCTCAACTTGCCGCTCCATAAGGAGGACTACGACCGCTTCTATGAGGCGCTTGCGGCCGCCCGCCGGCACCTGCCGCACGACTGGGAGAGGCTTGAGTTTTTCGAGGGGTGCATCCCTATCGAGGAGCTGGCGCGGCGCGGCTACGATACCCCCAGGTTTGGCCCCCTAAAGCCGGTGGGGCTCGAGCACCCCGAGACCGGCGAGCGCTACTTTGCGGTGGCCCAGCTCAGGCAAGAAGACGCGCGCGGCCGGCTGTGGAGCTTAGTCGGTTTTCAGACCGGGCTGAAGTGGGGCGATCAACTGGCGGTGCTCAGGCTTATCCCGGGTTTGGCGAAGGTCGAAGTGGTGCGCTACGGCGTGATGCACCGCAACACCTACTTAAACGCGCCGAAGTTGCTAAGCCCCACCATGCAACTGCGCGACCATCCGCAACTGTTCGTGGCGGGAGTCTTGGCCGGGACCGAAGGCTATCTCGAGTCTGCGGCAACGGGTTGGTTGGCTGGGACTAATGCGGCGCGGCAGCTCTTGGGCTACCCCCCCATAGTGCCGCCGGAGACCAGTATGCTAGGCGGCTTGGTGCGCTTTTTGGCCACCGCCAACCCCGACAACTTTCAGCCGATGAACGCCAACTGGGGCTTAGTCCCGGCTAGCCCCAAGGAGCGCCATGTTGGCAAAGCCGAGCAGCGCCGCCGGCTCTACGCGCGCGGCCTGGCCGACTTTACCCGCTGGCTTACCGCGGAGTCGCGCTCTCACCCCACCACTTTGCGGCCCGCCAGATAGACTTCGCGGACCTGTAGATCAGCGTCCAGCACGACCAGGTCCGCCCGCAAGCCGGGACTGATGGCCCCGCGATCATTAAGCCCCAGGTAACGTGCCGGGATGCTGGAGAGCATAGCGCTAGCCTGTACTAGCGGCACGCCGCAAGCTACCGCGTTGCGCAGCGCTTGGTCGAGCGTTAAAACGCTGCCGGCTAAGGTGCCGTCAAGAAGGCGTGCCGCCCCCCCGCTGACACGTACCGGCTGCCCACCGAGTTCGCTCTTGCCGTCGCCCAAGCCGGTAGCGCGGATAGCGTCAGTGACCAGCAACAGGTGCCGTGGTTTAGCGGCGCTGGCCGCCAGCATCGCCCCAGGGTGGACGTGATGCAGGTCAAAGATCAACTCGGCATAAGCGTCAGACGCGCTTAAGGCCGCGCCGACTACCGCCGGAGCCCGGCTGCTGAGCTGCCCCATGGCGTTGTAGAGGTGGGTAAAGCCTACGCTGCCACCCGCTGCTCTAACGGAGGTTAAGAACGTCATGGCCTGCTCGTAGCTAGCCACGGTGTGGCCGATACTGATGCGCACGCCGCTGGCGGCCACACGGTGAGCCGCCTCGAGCGCACCGGGGAGTTCGGGGGCCAGCGTGATGACGCGCAGCACCTCAAGCTCCAGCAGCGCAGAAAGCCGCGCCGGTGTGGGGGTTAAGGCAAAGGGGGGCTGGGCGCCCAGGCGCTCAGGGCTAATAAAAGGGCCCTCCAGGTGGACGCCGGGGATGCTGGGCAGCTCTGGATCGGCCTCCTGCATGACCTCCTTGACGCCATGGAGCGCGTCCAGCACTCGCTCCCAGGGATTGGTGATGGTGGTGGGGAGGAGCGTGGTGGTGCCGTGGTGGAGGTGAAACGCTGCCAAGGTGCGCACCCCCGCAGCCCCGTCCATGGTGTCACCACCACCGCCGCCATGCACGTGCGTGTCGATAAAACCCGGCAGGATGTAGGGGCCTTCAAGCCTCCGGGGGATTAAGCTCTGCACGGTGGCGCCTAATTGTAGCTCGCCGGTGATAATACCGTTAGGGGTCACCAGCCGCCCCGTCAAGATCGGCATAAGCTTAGTTTACGCGCCTCGGCGCAGGGCTGGCAGCTACCGGGACCGCAACGCGCTAGGCTGTGAAATTTCTCATTCTTGCGCTAGACTAGATTTATGCACGAGTATCCCAGCCTGGTCTGGCACCTCAAGAACACCCAGCTTTTTGAAGACCTTACGCCAGAGGAGCTCGAGCAACTCTCGCGTATCACCCCCTATAAGCGCTACCGTGCGGGCCAGGTGATCTATCACATGGAGGATGTAGCCGATGCCCTTTATTTCATCCGCGACGGCATGGTCAAGATCTCCATGTACTTCCCCAACGGCAAAGAGATGATCCTGGGGCTGCTTGGCCAGTACGACGTGTTTGGCGAGTTGTTGCTCTTGCCCAGCGAGCGCCGCCCCAATCAGGCCGAGGCGGTCATGGATACCACGCTGATCGTGATGCCCGAGGCCGACTTTCAGCGCCTGCTGACCCAGTACCCCAAGCTGGCTTTGAAGTTTATTCAGGTGATGTCCACCAAGCTCTGGCAAGCCCAGTCGGTGTTCGCCGAGGTCGGTGCCTTCGCTGCGCCGGGGCGGCTGGCTAACTTGTTGCTCAGGTTGGCTAAGGATTTTGGCGTGCCCAGTGAGCGCGGCACCATCATCGACCTAAGCCTCACGCAGCAGGACTTAGCCAAGATGATCGGCGCCACCCGCGAGACCGTCAGCCACTGCCTGGCGCGGCTCTTGGAATACGGCGCGGTGCGCCGCCGCCGTGCGCCGGTCATCGTTAATACCGCCAAGCTGAGACAGTTTCTCGACGAGTCCGGCGGCGAGTAAGGGACGCTCAGGCTAGCGGCTCCTCGACCTCGACTACCTCGCCTAGCTCTGCCAAGGTGTTTTTGTAGAGCTGCAAGCCGAGCTGCTGTACGTTTAGCAGCGCAGCCTCGCCGATAAGCGCCGGATCGACCCGGCTGTTGGCGATCTGGAGACAGGCGGCCAACACTCCTTCAAAGATCGGCCAGGGGCCCTCAAACGGCGCACTGGTGGACGTCGGCACCGTTGGGGTAGGCACCGGTGGCACGGGTGTCTCGGGCTCTGGTGTGCCCTTTCGCTTCTTGCGTTTGGCGGGGGCCGTGGCTGCTGACTCGCCAGAGCTCCGATCAAGGTACGCTAGCGCCTCCTCAGCGGCGCGGCGCTCAGCTTCACGCCTGTTCGGACCCTGGCCAGCGCCGATCACCTCGCCGACTAGCAGCACGTCGCTGATAAAGGTTCGTTCATGGGCGGGCCCGGTGCTCTTAGTATCGAAACTGGGTACGGCCAGCCCCAGCCGTTTGCAGCGCTCGAGCAGCGCGTTCTTCGGATGGTTCACTATATACTCCTCCAAAGGGCAGTAGTCAGTCGAGGAAAGCCTCTCACCTCGTTAGCGAGGAATGAGAAAAGAGCAGTGAGAAAAGAGTAAGCACCCGCCGGGATGCTGCCCCAAGCCTACCGAAGGAAGTAGTCGGTGGGTTGTGGGGGTCCCACTTCCCACAACCCACTGCCTATAACCTACCCACGCTTTTCTCTGCACGCTTTCCTCGACTTTTCTCTGACGAGCTGATCAGCTGACGAGCTGATAGCCTCATGGTTCAATAGTCTACCACTAGGGCGTGCTACCATGAGGCCCATGACGCGCATCTTACTCTGCGACGATCACGCCATGTTTCGCCAGGGGCTCAAAAGTATCCTCGAGACCGAAGAGGGCTTTCGGATCATCGGTGAGGCAGCCACCGGGCGGGAGGCGTTGCGCTACGCCATCGAGACCAAACCGGA
>JAGXSO010000115.1 GCA_018333775.1 Truepera sp. | reverse complement strand
CCTCCTGGGCGTTGCGCGTCTTGGTGGCGTAGCGGCGCGGGGTAGGGCTTAAGTACTCGGCGCCGTAGCGCTCGCGGATGACCCGTCGGCTGGCAGTGAGGGCCTCTTGCGAGAGATGGGTGGAGTCGGTGCGCATGTAGGTGATGTAGCCGTTCTCATAGAGGCTTTGCGCGATGCGCATAGTCTCCTTGGCCGACAGCCTGAGCTTGCGGTTAGCCTCTTGCTGCAAGGTCGAGGTGGTAAACGGGGCGGCGGGCGAGCGCTTGGAGCGCTGCTGTTCGACGTTGACCACGGTCCACGGTTGCCGAGCCGCTCGGGCGGCCAGCTCTTTGGCTTCGTCTTCACTAAGCAGCGCGATATCTCGGCCTGCTTGCAGATTGGCCCGGAGCTGCCCGGTGGCGTCGTCAAAGTCGCGCCCGGTCGCTAAGCGGATGCCGGCTAAGTGCGTAAGCACCGCCTCGAACGGCTTATCGCCCTTGGTTATCTGCGCCTTAAGGTCCCAGTACGAAGCTGGAACGAAGGCCAGCCGCGCCTTTTCGCGTTGCACCAGGAGCCGCACCGCTACACTCTGGACCCGGCCCGCCGAGAGGCGCGGCGCGATCTTCTTCCACAACAGCGGCGAGATGGTGTAGCCGACCAGCCGATCCAGGATGCGTCGCGTCTCTTGCGCGTCGACTAGCGCCTGATCGATCTCGCGCGTGTCGTTGATGGCCGCCAGGATAGCCTCCTCCGTAATCTCATGAAATACCATGCGCCGCACCGGAACTTTGGGGTTGAGCACCTGCACCAGATGCCAGCCGATCGACTCTCCCTCGCGGTCCTCGTCGGTGGCGATCAGCAGCTCCGTGGCCTCTTTAAGCGCGGCCTTGAGCTGCGCTACCACCTTCTTCTTACTACCAGGGATGACATAAAGCGGTTCAAAGGAATCGAGCTTGATGCCCAGCCGCGCCCAGGGTTGGCCCTTGAGCGAGGCCGGGATCTCGGCGGCGGAGGCTGGCAGATCGCGGACGTGCCCCATGCTGGCCTCGACTAAGTAGCCGCGCTGGGGCAGAAAGCGCCGGATGGTCTTGGCCTTGGTGGGGGACTCGACGATGACCAGGCGCTTAGGGTTTTGGTTAGGTGACCGACTCATGAGCCTCCTTGCAACGGAGGCCATTATAAAGAGTGGCGCTGAGTTGTCAATGTTACAGCCGCCGGCGATGGCTGATGGCTCGCCCCAGCGTGACCTCATCGGCGTACTCGAGGTCGCCGCCGACCGGCAGGCCGTAGGCGATGCGCGAGGCCACTACGCCGCG
This sequence comes from Truepera sp., assembly GCA_018333775.1. The sequence continues at coordinate 4,270 of JAGXSO010000115.1, read as the reverse complement.
CTCGTCCAGCAACCGGGCCAGGTACATGGCGGTGGCCTCGCCCTCGACGGTGGTGCCGGTAGCGAGGATCACCTCTTCGACCCCCGGCAGCCGCCCCAGCAGCGCGGTGATGGTGAGCTGATCCGGGCCGATTCCGTTCATGGGGCTAAGGTTGCCGTGCAACACATGATATAGCCCGTCATACTCGCCGGAGCGCTCGATAGCTAACAGGTCGGCGGGCTCGCTGACCACACAGAGCAGGCGCTGGTTGCGCCGCACTTCGCTACAGACGCCGCAGCGGGCCTGGTCGGTGATATTGAAGCAGACCGGGCACTGGTGCAGCGCCTCCTTAGCGGCAACGAGCGCCGCGGCTAGCGCCCGCACCTCCGTCTCCGGCTGATTGAACAGGTAAAAGGCCAGGCGCTGCGCGCTCTTGGGACCGATGCCGGGCAGCTTGCCTAGCTCGCGGATAAGCTGAATAAGCGGGGCGGGGTATTTCATGCCCAGATTAGAACAACCCTCCCATGCTGCCGAGTCCGCCCATGGCCGCGCCTAGCTCCGCCTCTTGCAGCTCCTTGGCTTTGCGTTGCGCGTCATTAACCGCCGCGGTGACTAGGTCCTCGAGCAGCTCTACCTCTTGCGGATCGACCACGCTTGGATCGATGGTGACTTTGCTAATGCTCCCGGCGCCGTTAGCCGTGACCGTGACCATACCACCGCCGGCGGTTCCTTCCACCGTTAGCCCGGCTAAGCGCTCCTGGGCTTCGGCCATCTTGCGTTGCGCTTTTTGGGCTTCTTTCATCAGTTGCTGAATGTTCATCATCGCTCCTCACTAGCACCATCTTAACGCAAGGCTTAAGCTTCCGCCTCGTCAGGATTCGCTTCGCCGACATCTGGCTCTTCGGCAACCTCTTCCTGGGTCGTCATGGCCGGCTGGAACTCCACCACCTGGCCGGGAAACAGGCGCTGCAAGGCCGCGAAGCGCGGGTCGCGCTCGAGCCCCCCCAGCCGCGAGAGCGGTTCGGTAGGTGAGGCCGGGAGCTCCCAGAGATCGAGCGGAAGGTCGGGTGGCGGGGCGGCTGTTGCGGGTGGGTCGTCGCCAGGAACAGGCCCCGCTAGGGCTTTTTTGGGCTGTCACGGTCGCTGCGGCGGGCCTCGCCTTCCGAGCGAAGCGATAACCCTTCTTTTGTGCCCTGGATAACGACGGTGCAGGCGTTACCGGCTACGCTCCTGACGAGCTCCTCAAGCTCAGCCTGACGGCGCTTGAGCTGCTCAAAGTGAAACCGGTGGCTGTCCGGGAAGGTGAGCGTGAGGCGGTTCCCATCGACATCTGCCTGCGCCGGCATCATGAACGCCTTGAGCTGGGGGCCGGCCTGACTGAGCAGGTCGCGCCAGTTGAGTTGGGCCGTTTCGCTGGGCGCTAAGTGAACCGGCTTGGGTTGAGCCGCTTCGTTGGAAACAGTCTGCGGCTCAGAGCTGAGCACTGTGGCAGGGCTCAGCGTGTTGAGCACCTTAATCAGCGCTACTTCCAGCGCGAATAGATCATCGCGGCGCACAAAGCGGGCATCTTCGTCATCCAGGGTGTGGATCGCCCGGAGCAGCTCAGCCTCAGAGAGGTCAAGGCTTGGCCCGTCGGGGGTAAGCCCGGTTTTGCTGTAAAGCGCCTCGCGCAGTGTCAGTGTAAGAGTATGGCACAGGCTGCGCGGTGAGAAGCCGTCCTGATAGAGCGCCGCGGCGTTGCTGAGCAGCTCGCCCACATGGCGGGCAGCTAAGTGCTGGGCCAGGCGGTACAGCCGACTCTGCGGTGGGAGCCCCAGGGCCTCCTCGGCGGCTTGGTGGGTGATTTCACCGATCGCCAACAGGCGCTCGAGCAGCGACTCGGCGTCGCGCATGGCGCCATCAGCCGCCTTAGCTACTAACTGCAAGGCGCTCGGCTCGGCTGGAACGTCAGCCTGGTGACAGAGCTGCGCCAACTTAGCAGCGATTTCAGTCTCGCTGAGGCGCCGGAAGCGGAAGTGCTGGCAGCGCGAGAGAATGGTGGGGGGCAGCTTTTCGGGCTCGGTGGTCGCCAGCACGAACAGCAGCTGGGCGGGCGGCTCCTCTAACGTCTTTAACAGCGCGTTGGAGGCGGCCCGGCTGAGCATGTGGGCTTCGTCCAAGATCCACACTCGCGTGCCGCCGAGCGCCGCGGACAGCCCGACTTTTTCGCGCAGGTCGCGCACGTCCTCGACCGAGTTGTTGCTGGCGGCGTCAAGCTCAATGACGTCGGGATGGCTCCCTTGCCGGACTAGCCGGCATGAGGCGCAGTCGCCACAGGGGCGGGCTGATGGCACCGCCTGGCAGTTGACCGCCATAGCTAACAGCCGGGCGGTGGTGGTCTTGCCCACGCCGCGCGGGCCGCTGAACAGGTAGGCATGGCCCAGGCGCGCCTTGGCAATAGCCGTGACCAGCACCTCTTTAACATGTTCCTGACCGACGACTTGCGCAAAGGTGTGCGGCCTGGCTTGCTGATAAATCGCCGCCATGCCGACATGTTAACACCCTGCGCGGGGCGCCGGACTAGCGCGATATCTGCGGTTCATCCCCACTGGCGTGGGGCATAGGGCGAGCCGTGTCGCCAGCTTCACGCTGCTCACCAAGGAGGAGGGGCGTGAACTGTACGCGCTCGCCAAGCGCGAGGCGGGTGCGGCGTAGGGGCTCCCCAGCTCGGCATGAACTATACTGAATCATGCAACTGGCAGTTAAGGTGCTGCCAGGTGCGGAAAGGAGCGTTCATGCTGGCCAACCCGGTCTACAGTGCCAGCGACGTACTCGGCCTCGCTGTGCAAGATACCGACGCGCTCATTGACGCCTTGCGTGAGGGCTTGCCGGTGAGGAGCTTCGAGACCCTGCAACAGCGCCTCGGCTGGTCGCGCAGCGCCTTGGCCGAGGCATTGAGCATCCCCGAGCGGACGCTGATGCGCCGCTACAGGCAGGGGCAGTTCAGCCTCGAGGAGTCACAACGCCTCTTGCGCCTCGCCCGGATCGTCGCTCGTGGCGAGGAGCTGTTTAGTCACAGCCACCGCTTGGGCACGTGGCTCCGCGAGCCGGTGCGCGGCCTGGGATACAAGCGGCCGATCGATTACCTGGACACCGACATCGGCGCCGAGGAGGTCGAGGACCTGATCATGCGCCTGGCGCACGGAGTCATCACGTGAGGGCTTACCGGCTTGTCAAGGCGCGCTACATTTCGGGCGCTCTCGAAGGAGAGGGCGCCCGGCGCTTTGGTGGCCGTTGGAACAGCAAAGGGACGCGGGTTGCTTACCTCTCTGACAGCCCTGCTTTGGCCGCCCTTGAAATCCTGGTGCATACTCGCTCGGAGGAGGATCTGCAGGACTATCTGATGCTCGAGCTTACCTTTGATGAGGTGCTGGTTGAAGCTGTGAGCGGCGGCGCGCTCCCCGAGGGCTGGGACCAGTTCAGGCCGCCCACGCAGGCGCAAGCGCTCGGCAACCGCTGGGTAGCCGAGGGCCGCAGCCTGCTGCTGTGCGTCCCCAGCGTCGTTATTCCGCGGCAATTCAACTACCTGCTCAACCCCCAACACCCCGATATGACGAAGCTTAAGGTCGGCGAATCCGAGCCCTTCCGCTTCGATCCGCGCTTGATGCGACCGGTTCATCCCCACAGGCGTGGGGAATAGTTGTTGCCAGGTCGGAGGTCGAAACCGCGCACCGGTTCATCCCCACAGGCGTGGGGAATAGGTTGGCGCTCAGTAGTTCAGTCCGTGCGATCACGGTTCATCCCCACAGGCGTGGGGAATAGATGACCGGCTTGTGGTTGCCGGCGATCCAGATCGGTTCATCCCCACAGGCGTGGGGAATAGCCTGAAAGAAAAGAAGGGGTTGTGATATTTTTCGGTTCATTCCCACAGGCGTGGGGAATAGGCTAGGCTCGACGCAACGGAGAACGGAAACCGCGGTTCATCCCCACAGGCGTGGGGAATAGGGTGCCTTCTGGCTCAGCCGGGACCTGAACTCCGGTTCATCCCCACAGGCGTGGGGAATAGGCCCCGCCGATTAATAGTGTGTTTGTGTTGAGCTGGTTCATCCCCACAGGCGTGGGGAATAGTGTGTCATAGGCCATGACCGTGTCCACGCAGACGGTTCATCCCCACAGGCGTGGGGAATAGACAAGTGGGACCTTCCCTAACGGTTCTAATACCGGTTCATCCCCACAGGCGTGGGGAATAGGCCATCGGACACCTGGTTGACTTTCTGGTCAACGGTTCATCCCCACAGGCGTGGGGAATAGT
>JAGXSO010000114.1 GCA_018333775.1 Truepera sp. | reverse complement strand
CCTCCCGGCGCCCTGCTATCGGCGCCCCTTCGCTCACCATCGCCTTAACCAAATCGTAGGCCTTAGAAATAGCGGTCATATTCTTGCCTAGCAACTCTTGCAGCTTGGAGTATTTCCTCTTTAGCACGTCGTCCAGAGCGGCAGTGGTCCCCGAAGCGATGAACTTGGCGCCGCCAAAGCGCTGCGCGATAGCCTTTTCCAGCCCGGCCAGCGTGACGACGTCGGTAGCCCCGACCAGGCCGCCTAGCAAGACCATGTTGGTAGCTAGCTCAGTATCGGCTACTTCGAGCGCAATCTCAGAGGCCGGCACATAGAGCACGGTAACGTTCAGTTTGGCCATGGTGCGGGCATCTTCCGGCGAGAGCAGCGGCTGCGCGGAGTTAATAATGAGTAACCCATTGGGGCGCAAGCCCTCATAGAAGGGCATGGTGTAGCACTTGCCTTTGGTAATCACCTCGGGGTGAAAGACCATGATAGCGTTGGGATGACCTACTTCGCCTTTTTCATAGACCTTTTGCGAGGAGATGCGGACGTAGCTCTCGGTAGGCGCCAGCCGCTTCTCGGCGCCGAAAAAGGGGATCACGATGCCATAATTGCCATCATTAACGGCCGCCATGCCGAGCAGGTTGGCCGCTGTGACCATACCCTGCCCCCCCAGCCCTGACATTCTGACATCAAGCTTCATGACTGAACCTTCTCGGCCTTAGGCTTCTTCTCAATCGACTCGATGAGCGCTTGGGCTTCCGGGGTCATGTACTCGGTGACCTCGGTGTCCTTGGACTTCTCTAATGTCTCGTCTGGCGCAAACTTGTAGTTGGTGTTGCAGGGACAGAAGATCTGCACGTAAGTCGGGCCTATCTCCCTGGCCACCAGCACGGCCCGCCGCACCATCTGCCCGAGCCGCCTGGCTCGAGCCGGGGTAACGGTGGCGACATAAGCGCAGTTAGCCACCTTAGCTACTTCATGGAAGGGCATTTTGGCGAACTTCTTGCCCAGCGGGGCCATGTTGACTACCATCCCCTGCCGCGTCATGCCGCTCTCCTGCCCCCCGGTGTTGGAATACCCTTCGTTATCGAGCATGATGGTGGTGAACTTCTCCTGTCTAAACCAGGAGTGCAGAGTGGGAGAGAGTCCGATATCGGCTACCCCGCCGTCTCCAGCTACTACCACCACATCCTTGTTCTTCTCCGGGTATCTCAGCCGCAAGGCCCGCCTGAGCCCGCTGGCCACCGCGTTCTGGTTGCCGAAGAGCGCATGCACATTATGCATGGCCAGCTGCGGCATAAGGATCGAGTTGCACCCGGTAGTGCCGACAATTACAGTGTTCTCCGGGTTGGGCAGCGAGGCGACAACCAGCCTGATCGAGAGGCCCAGACCGCATCCAGCACACAGCGGGTGCTCCTCGATAAGCTCCTTGAAGGTTCCTAGATCCTTAACCGACAGGTCCCTACCAAAGGGGCCGTCTGCTACCAGGTCTTGGTACTCCTGGGGCAGGATCTTCTCATAGCCGGGCGATACTCTAAGCGCTTCCATGTTACCCCCTTGCTGCTACCAGCGGCCGCCTTAAGCCCAGGTGGCCGCCGCGTTCGGCGAGTAGCTTCTTGGTCTCGGTCACGATTACCTCCGGGGGCATAGTCATGCCGCCAAATACCCTCGGCCCGCCGAAGATCTTAGCGTTGTCACTCACCCTCGACTTGATCTCTCTGGCCAGCCAGCCGGTGATGTTGTGCTCCGGAACGATGATGGTTCGCGCACGCGCGGCCGCCTCCATAACCTCTTGGTCGGGGAACGGCCGGATCACCTTAATTTTTGCCAAGCCAATATCGATCCCCTCCTCGCGCAGCCTCTCCATGGCTACCCTAGCCTGGGCGGCAGCGGTGCCGGAAGTCATAAACAGCACCTCAGCCTCGGGATGGACCACCTCCACCGAGTTGCCCATATATTTGGCGATATATTTGCGGGACCGCTCGGCGGCTGCGCGGACCTCCTGCTGCCAACTAGCATGAGCGTTATAGCTGATGTAGTTGCTCTTCATGACGAAGGGGTCTTTCATGTGCCTGACCGGGACCGTCTCCATATCCATGGTTACTACCGGCGAGACCGACGGATCATACGGGGGGAGCGCTTCGTCCTCGGGGGGCAGCTCGACAATCTCCCGCGTGTGGGTGACAAAGAAGCCGTCAACACACACCCCTACCGGTAGATGGACATCGGGCTGCTCGGCCACGATGAAGGCCTTCAAAATCATATCGAAGAACTCCTGCGGATCCTCGGCATGGAAGATCAGCATACCGGTGTCGGCCAACCAGCCGATTTCGATATTATCCGGCTGGATGGTCAGGGGCGCGTTCACCCCTCTGGTCATGAAGGCACATACGATGGGCAACCGTTCCCCGGCCCAGCAGGGAAACATCTCAAAGGCGCGCAGCGTTCCCGGCCCGCAGGTAGCGGTGAAGACGCGCACGCCACCCATCGCCGCCCCGGCAACAGCCGACATGACGTTAAACTCATCCTCGCCGCGATAGTAGTCCTTGATATAACCCTGAGCGTAAAGGTCTCCCAAAACATGGGCAGCCTCGCTCTGGGGTGTCACCGGGTAGACAACTACTACATCGACGTTGGCTCTCTTTATCGCCTCGCCGACCGCCTCATTGCCGATCAAAAACTTCTTCTCGCGCGGCGCCTCGAAAAAGATACGCTCTGGGCTGACTATTTTTTGGGCTGGCATAACTACCCCTACCCCTTCTTGATCTTTCTGATGGTCTCGGTTAGCTCCCGCACCTCGGCGGCATGAACGTCTCTGAGAGTAATCATGGCATCCTCATGACCTCTTTGGCCGCACAGCGCGATGGTGTAGCAATCCGTTCCCGCCCTGATGATCTTCAGGGCTAAGTTGGCAAAATGACAATGCACCCCGGCAAAGGCACAGACATCGATCTCGTTGTGCCAGATGGTCAAGTTGGGGTGATTGGGGTTTATTTCAACCGCGGGATTGATCATCGGATACTTCGGGCGATAATCGGGCATGGGGATAATTTTCATGCCCGGCACCTCGGCTACCAGCTCGAGCAGCGCTGTGGCTTTGGCGACCGCCGACTCGGACCAGGCCCAGAGCACTAGCGGACCGGGGAACAGTGTCGGGTTCTTAGCGGCCAGCAGCTTCTTGGCGATCTCTTCCCACGCCACCTCTTCCGGGACAATGCTCCCCTCGATCAGCCCCTGCTTTTCATCGGGCAGCACTATCCCCATCGCCGCTGCCGACGGCGAAAGATACGTCTCGGGGCCGGGGCGCACTTTATAATCGTGTTTATAGCCTAGCAATGTACTCATCTAGTACCCTTTCCAAGCCTGGTCGTCCGCGCTGCGCAGCTACAGCTTGTCTCTACCATACTTATTCAACAACGCCTTGAGCAGGGTCAGATGTCCCAGGAACGAGGTGGCTCATTGCCAAGCGCAACGAGCTTGCCGAGCCGGCTTGTTGGTCCAAGCCACTGCTGGTGGGCTTGCCCTGCCTGCTATAAGCCTGTCGCTTAGCAACTTGCCGAATGTAATGGTTGGTTTTAGACAGCTAGCCTTTTTACACCAACGCGATCAACGTCATTAATCTGACGATGACTGCGGGGCTTTGAGCCAGGCACTCATCCTCTGACCAACCCAGAACAACCGCGCCGCTACCTGACGCATGGGCAGCATTACACTGTATTTGGGTCTCAACAGAAGCGGCATGGTTACATCATGCGTGCCGAATTTGCGCTTGTAGTCGGATAGCCCTGCCAGATCGTAGGTATGCATACCCTTGCGCACCACGTTGCCCTATCTTTGCCCCTGTCGCCTGGCTCTCATCTTACCCCAAGGCCGCCCTCGATGAGATATCCCCTACAGCAGCGCATCTTGCTGGCCAATGATAAAAAACTCACACAGCATCGCTGTTAATGCTTTTCACACACCTCACCCGTAAAGTGCCCCACTAGGGCAGCCGACCTCTGGAGGTATTGATGTCCGCTACGTCTATACCCAATCGCTTATACCCAATCGCTGCCAAGACCGGCACCGCTCACCGCCTACAATCCACAAACTCACGCCTTTAGGGGGTCCCTGACCCAACGCTCCTTGTACTGATTCAAAAAGCCTTAGAGAGGATCCCGCATGAAACCCAACAATCGATCCCTGGGGAGGGTGGCGATTGGCAAACACTCAACACGGCTACGTTTCTATCTCGCGCTGATCATCGGCGCACTACTGCTCGCCGCCTGTTCGCGTTCAGTTGATGGCCCCACCGAGCCAACGCCTGAATGGCAAAGTCAAGATATCGGCCAGGTTCGTGTTGCAGGGAGTGCACAGCTCCTCGAACAGTATGGCCTCGCCATCGTTCATGGCTCAGGCGAGGATATCTGGGGATATGCAGACAGCTTTCACTTTTTCTATAAACCGCTCCAGGGTGACGGCGCAATCACAGCCCAGGTAGCATCCATCGAAAACACCCACCCGTTCGCTAAAGCCGGAGTCATGATCCGCGAGCAGCTCATTCCAGAGTCCAGGAACGCCCTGGCCTCTTTGACGCCCCTGGGCATCGTCGAGTTCAACCGGCGGCTGGAGACGGGCGGTCTGACCAACAATAATCGGCAACCGATCGAGGGCAGTTCGCGCTGGGTAAGGCTGGTTCGGCAGGGTGATATCTTCTCCGCTTATGAGTCGGCAGACGGTGTAGATTGGCACCTGGTCGCTCGTGACACGATAATCATGGCCCCTCAGGTCTATGTCGGACTGGCCGT
>JAGXSO010000113.1 GCA_018333775.1 Truepera sp. | reverse complement strand
AAGTGGCGCACCCCGGTCATCACCAGCGCCAGGCCGAGTTCGTCACAGGCGGCGATCACCTCCTGGTCGCGCTGTGCGCCGCCCGGCTGAATCACCGCCGTCACCCCGGCCGCCGCCGCGGCCCGCACCCCGTCGTCGAAGGGGAAGAAGGCGTCGCTAGCCAGTACCGAGCCCGCCGCCCGCTCCCCCGCCAGCCTGATGGCCTGCTCCACCGCCCAGATGCGCGACACCTGCCCTGCCCCGATGCCGGTAGTAACCCCTCCTTGCGCCAGCACGATGGCGTTCGACCGGGCATGTTTGCAGACCGCCCAGGCAAAGCGCAGATCGAGCCACTCCTGCACGCTCGGTTGACAGATGGTGACCACCCGCACTTGCGATTCGTCGAGCAGCGCTTCGTCGAAGGTCTGTAGCAGCAGCCCACCGCGCAGCCGCCGCAGCTCGAGCTGGCCAGTTTGGATCTGCTCGCTGACGAGGAGCAGGCGGAGGTTTTTCTTCTTGGCCAGGACGGCTAGGGCCGCAGGCTCATAATCCGGTGCCAGCACGATCTCCAGGAAAGTCCGACTCAGCTCCTCGGCCAGCTCGAGCGTCACCGTTTCGCTAAGGGCCACGATCCCTCCGAAGATGCTGACCGGGTCGGCGGCGTGCGCCTTTTGGTAGGCCTCGAGCAGCGTCTTGGCCACCGCCACGCCGCACGGGTTGGTGTGCTTAACAGCCACTGCCGCTGGGCCGGCCAGATCACCGAGCAGGTTCCAGGCCGCCTCGGCGTCCAGGTAGTTGTTATACGACATCGCCTTGCCTTGCAGAATCTCGGCGTCGATGACCGGGCCGCGCTCGCTCCCGAGGCGCCACAACGAGGCGCGCTGATGGGGATTTTCACCGTAGCGCAACTCAGCTAACTTGTGCAGCTCCAGGGCGGTTTCGTCGGGCATCTCCTCCGCTAAATGGTGAGTGATGGCGGCGTCGTAAGCGGCGGTATGGGCGAAGGCCTTGGCAGCGAGGCGGCGGCGGAAGGTTTCGTCGTCTGTGCCTTGCTTGAGGCGTGCTAGCACCTCGGCATAATCGCCAGGATCGACGACCGCCATCACGTAGGGGAAGTTCTTGGCCGCGGCCCGCAGCAGCGTCGGGCCGCCGATGTCGATCTGCTCGAGCGCTTCCGGTAGCGCTGCGCCCGCGGCCACCGCCTGGCGGAAGGGGTAGAGATTGACCGCCACCAGATCGATAGGGGTGATGTTATGCGCGGCCAGCTCGCCTAAGTGCCCGGCCTCGCGCTTGGCCAGAATGCCGCCGTGCAGGCGCGGGTGCAGCGTCTTAACGCGGCCATCAAGAATCTCGGGAAAACCGGTTACGTCGCTGACCTGCCGTACCGGCAGGCCCGCCTCGGTAAGTGCGCGATAGGTGCCGCCGGTCGATAGTAACTCGAAGCCTAGTTTAAGCAGCCCCGCCGCGAACGAGGTTAGCCCGGTCTTGTCGGAAACGCTGAGGATGGCGTGTGGCATAAGGCACTCTACCACGCTATAAATCCGCCTCCGTGCACGGGCCCAGCCAAAGCTGACCACTGGGGTCATCATCAACCCTGCGAAAGGCTAAGGCAGACCCTCGCTTGTCACAATCCGCCCATCGCTCAGTTTGAGACGCGCCTCCGCCCGCGCCGCCAACTCTGCGTCGTGCGTCACGATCACCAACGTCTTCCCCTGAGCGCGCTGCGCCTCGAGCAGTGTGATGATCTCCTCGCGAGTTTTGCTGTCCAGGTTCCCTGTCGGTTCATCGGCCAGCAGCACCTCAGGGTCATTCGCCAAGGCCCTGGCGATGGCGACCCGTTGCTGCTCGCCCCCCGACAGCTGATTCGGATGATGATGCGCGCGATCCGCCAGGCCCACCTGCTTTAGCAGCTGCCGGGCGCGCTCGCGCCAGAGCATTTTGGGGAACTCCCCGTAGCACATCGGCAGCATGACGTTCTCCAGGGCGCTTAGTTCAGGCAATAGGTGAAACGCCTGAAAGACAAAGCCGAAGTGGCGTGCGCGCAGCCGTGACAGCGCGCCATCCTCCAGCTCTCCGATCGATCGGCCCGAGAACCGATACAGCCCTGAAGTCGGCGCCTCGACACAGCCCAGCACCGCCAGCAACGTCGACTTGCCCGAGCCGCTCTTCCCCGTGACGGCCACGTAGCTCCGTGCGGGGATGGTGACGCTAACACCTGCTAGTGCTATCACCGCCGCCTGGCCGTTGCCATAACGCTTCACCACCTCTTGCAACTCGATCACAGTTCACCTCGCAAAATGGCGATGGGGGGCTGCTCGGCAATCCGGCGCGCTACGGCTACACCGACCGCGAGTCCGATGCCCAGGGCGACGCCTAAAGCCGCCGCCAGCCAGCCGTGCGGGATTACAAACGGGTAAGCTGCCGCCCGCGTCCAGGCCCACAAGGCAGCCAGGCCTACGGCAGAGCCGAGGCCGCCTACCAGCAGCGCCAGCTTGACAACGCCGATAAGTTCGCTGCGAAAGATGTCGGCGCGGGTTGCGCCGAAGGCGCGCTCGAGTCCCCGCACATAGAGCCGCGCTCTGGCTCGAGCGGCAGCGAGCGTCCCCAACCCGACAGCGGCGAGCGCGAAGGTGAGCGTAGCCGCGAGGTTAAACTGCCGACTCTGCTCGTTCAAACGGTCGAGGTAGGCCTGGTAGGTTGCCGCGGTATGACGTGCCATAAAGGGTGCGGCATTGGGATGACGCGCGCTCAGCATAGCGCTTAACGCCTCAAGGTCGGCGCCGGTAAGGTCCGCCGCCCGCAAGTAAAGCCGTGCGCTCAGCGCAGCGGCGGGAATGAGCGCCGAGGGGGCGTACACAGCGTCCGGGCGTAGCTGCAGCGCTTCGAGCCGCTCGGTCGAGGGCGGTGCGGCCACCGCGGTCACCGATACTTCGCGTCGGCTGATACGGGGACCGCTGAGCGTCACCACTTTGCCCACTGCGTCGCCGTCCGGGAACAGCGCTGCAGCGACGGCATGGCCCAACACCAGCCCGTCCGCCCGCTCACTACCCGAGGCGAGCCGCGTGCCGCTGACCGCGATGAAGGCCTCGTCAGCGGCCAGCACATCGGCAGAAAAGGTACGCTCACCGCGCTGCAGCTGCGCCTGGTGGCGCTCGACGATGGTCATCGGCACCGCGGGATAGGCCTGCCTGAGCGCGCCCAAGTCACGCTCCGTCGGGCGCGCCACGGGTAAGATAGTGCTTCGATCAGGCACCAGCTCGACAAGATCGGCGCCGATCGCTTCGACCTCGGCGCCGATGACCGCCTGGCCCAGGTCACGAAAGCCCCCGGCCAACACGACCAGCGCCAGAGCGAGCGACAGGCCGAAGGCGCCGGTGAGGTTGAGGATGCCGTGCCGCGCTAACCCGTGGCTTTGGCGCAGGGCGCGATAGGGATAAAGCTTTAGCACTTCCCAGACCAGCGGCAAACTCCCCAGCGCGAGGCTGGCGAGCCCGACCCCGACGCCCAACAGCGCCGCTTGCGCGGTGACCAGCCCGCCGAGATAAGCGCCGAGCAGAAGCCCAAAAAGTGCCCCCAGGACCACCGCCAACCCCTCCAGCCGCACGCTTTGCGCCAGTTCCAGGCCGACCAGCTTCCAGCGGCCGGCTCCCAGCACTCGGTGCAGCGCCCAGCTGCGGCGCTTCTCGGCAGCGGCCAGCAGCGCCTGGTTTACCATGTTGACAACGGCAAGGAGGACGGCGAACGCTACCAGCCAGGTAAAGAGCCCGGAGATCTCACGCACATAATCGAGGCGTTCATAGACGACCCCAGGCCGCACGAACTCGCGATACGGCACGGCCTCGAGGCCGCTGAGCGGCGGCGTGCCGGCCAGATAGGCGTTGATGCGGCGCACCGCCTCGGCCAGGGTCCCCGCCTCAGCCAGGCGCAGGTAGACCTGCTGCACGTCATAAAATCCAAAGCGCTCCACGGGCATGATGGTAGCTCGATACGCAGCATCGGCCTCCGCAACGATGCCGACCACTTCGAACTGCTCTTCAAGCACCCAGACCATCCGACCGACGACCTCGTGCGGCGCCAATTCGGGAAAGATAGTCTGAGCGTGCGCTTCACTCAAGACCAGGCGCCGCCTGCCCGAGTCCTCCTCCGAGAGGTCGCGTCCCGCGACGAACTCGGTATTGCGGGCGGTAAGGAACCCCGGCGAAGCGACGACGACAGGCAGCACGTAGGTCAAACCAGGGCCTTGCGCAAAATGATAGCCGCTGCGCCAGAACGCCTCGCGCGCACCTGCGAGCGCCCGCACCGCCTCGATGTGCTCGGGCGTCCACTCAGGGAGGAAGAACTGTTCGCTTGGCTTGGTGCGAAAGGTGATGACATCTTCGCCGGCCGTAGCCGCTACCAGCGCCTGCCATTCGGCGTCTGAGTGGGCGCGGATGGTCAAGACGGCGCTGATCAACCCCACCATCAAGAATAGGCCTAAGCCGTTGACGATCTTAAAAAGCCGCATCTTCCCCCAGATCGAATAGTGGGCGCTTGACGCCTACCATTTTCTTTACAGCTTCTTATTCTTACCTTGCTCAACAGATGCCGCAAGGAGCATTGAACTCCTCCGTCACCGTGCATGTGCCACCATTTTGACAACTGTATGTCCGACTGGTCTTCTCTCGGTAGTGCTGAGACCACCCGGTTCGCACCGTAAAACATAGGCGACATCCAGCATCCAGAGTTGTAGGGCCGCTGATTAACGTCGGATTAACGCAGTTATTAGCGCATTGCGAAAAAGCTGTACTATACAGCAGAAGTAGCGTTAACAGGACAACCAGGGTCGCAAAGAGCTTTGACCTAATCATATACTGACCACCTTTCGTTACTCGTTTTCAGACTGCTCGGCTAGTTCCAGAAAGCCGCGAATCACCTGCTCCAAAGCCTGCGCCGAGTAGGGGCCCTCCCAAATGGGCAGCGGTCCTTGATATGCCCCTTGGGAATCGAACAGCATGAGCGCCGGAGTCAGCGGTTGCCCCCACCAGCGCTGCGGATCGTTTGCGTCATGGGACGTATAATTAATCAGCCTGATGTTTTCAGCCCACCCTGCCAACGGTAGCGGAACGGCTGGAACGTCGGGAAGGCGCCCACGCTCAACTGCTAACAGAAGCACGTCAGGCAGTGCCGCGCGTCCGTACAACGCGGTAAACGTCTCAACCTGACCGCGGAAAGCCTCGAAATCGAACGTATCAGCTATCTGTAGAATGATGAAGTTAACCTCCGGGTAGTCGCCGGCAACGGCATTTAGCTGCTCCTGAAGGCCCTCCTCGACAATTCTCTGGCACAGGTCACAAAACGGACTGGTATGGTAGACGATCGTAGGGGCGCCTTGGCCTAACGGCACATCGGCGAGGCTCCGCCTCGGCACCTCGCCTACCGTCAACCATTCTGAACGTTGCGCAGCCACGGAGTCCCAATCTCCGGCCGCAGCCCAGGACAGCACCTGATCCAGCTCAATGAAGCGCTCAAGACTGTTGCCGGCAATTTTGTCCTGAATAATGCCCCTTTCATCCAGCAGGTACAAAATTGGCAGCCGATTGGTATCGAACGCCTCCTCGAAGGCATCGTCTTCATCGGCAATAACAGCTACTGTGACACCTTCTCGCCGTACCCAGGCGCGCACATCTTCAGGATTCGAGCGCGTATCGACCAGAATGACCTGTACTCCAGGATGGCGCTTTTGCCAGGCAGTCGCTAGCGCAACAGTCTCATAAGCCATTGCGGGGTCAAGCATGGTGAAGAAAACCAGGCTGGGCATACCCTGCTTAATCAAGCCGCCCTGCACGGTCTCTACTACAGGTAGCATAACTGCCGTACTCGGCCCCGGCCCGAGCCGCCATGGGAGGCGCGAGAGAGGCTGCTGCGCCCAGGCCCAGGGCAGGAGGAGCGAAAGAATCGCCAGTAACAGTAGGCGACCCACGGCTGATCGGCGTAAATCGGTTATCGGCACCACCTCCAACTATGAACAGTAATGCTTGACATGCTCGTTCTCCCTTCTTGTAGGTGCCCCACTGCAGCGGGTTACCCGCAGCTTAGCATTGGGAGTCGGAACGCACAATGGATAATTGCCTAGATCGTCTTGGCAATTGCCTAGCTACTCTGGGCCATAGCCCAAGACCCTCGCCACCAGCTGCGCCCTGTTCTTATAGCCGAGCTTAACGAGCACGTTGGAGATGTGGGCGTTTACCGTCTTCTCGGTCGCACCCGCCCTCCGGGCGATCTCCCTGGTCTCATGCCCCTGAATGTAACGGCATCATACCCGTATGCAGCTGACCGGCAAGCCTCTAGACCTGCTAAAAGCCTAAAAGGCGCTTACGCGCTCGAGTTGGCCTATATATACTTAGGAACCGGAGGTATTGGACGAGATGCGGCGCGACGAGGCCCTGACCATCCTGAGAAAACTCCTTCCCGACCTCAAGACAGGTTTTGGCGTCGAAGCCCTTTACCTCTTCGGCTCAACCGCGCGTGATGAAGCGACGCCTCAAAGCGATGTGGATGTGCTGATTGCGTTCGAACCCGAAGCCCATCCCACCCTGTTCGACCTTGCCCGAATCAGGCATCTACTGGCGACCGCCCTGGAAGCCGAAACCGATCTGGTCATGCAGGATGCGATCAGTCCGCAACTGAAAGAGCAGATTTTGCGTGAGGCTATCCATGCCGCCTAGACAGTGGAGACTTCGGGTCGAGGACATGCTCGAAGCCATTCACAAAATCGAGCGCTACACCACAGGCATGACACCGGAGACCTTCTTCGCCAAGCCCCAGACCATCGAAGCGGTAGCTTACAACTTCATCATCGGTGAGGCCGCTCGTCATATTCCCCCCGAGATCGAGGCTCGGTACCCGGAGGTGCCCTGGCTCCAGATGCGAGATTTGCGGAACTTTCTGGCACACGAGTATCCCAAGGTCAAGCCCGAAGCAACCGTCTTAAAAGTCAAGTCCCTTGGATTGGTTGGCACGGATGGAGCATCAGCTTGCCAAGAGGTATGGTTGCGCAGCATCGCGTTCAAGATCACCAGGAGCTTACGCATGCACGCTACCAGCGCCACCTTCTTGGCTTTGCCTTGGGCCAGCAGCCGCTCATAGAAA
Source organism: Truepera sp. (assembly GCA_018333775.1). Next base: position 2,605 of record JAGXSO010000113.1, on the reverse strand, counting down.
GCAGCGATCACAGGGTTACTCCGCCGCGCCACCAGTGCCGCCATATAGAGCGTGGTGCGAACGGTTGCCCTGCCCCCCCAGGTCCCTCGCTGTCCGCGCAGCAAACCGCTATCGCGATTGAGGGGAGCAACCCCAACCAAGGCGGCGACTTGCTTGTGTGACAAACGGCCTAACTCCGGCAACCTTGTACTGAGCGAAGCGAACGTATCCGCCAACAGCGTCACGGTCAGCACCGGCCCCACACCCGGCACGCTCCTTAGCAGCTGCGCCTTGCTGAGCCAGTCGGGATTGGCTTGCACCAGCACCATCAGCTCCTGCTCGAGGCTGTCTTTACGTCCTTGCAGGTAAAGCAGGTGCGCTTCGATGTCACCGCGCACAGCCGCAGCATAGGTTGCGTGAAGCCGGTTGCGCTCGGTCACCATCATCTCGACCACCTGGCGACGGCGTGTCACCAGCGCCTCCAGCGCCCGAGCACGAGCATCAGATACGTCACGAACCTGCGGTCTTATCCTCTCGGCGAACTCTGCTAGCACCTGGGCGTCAAGGCGGTCAGTCTTAGCCAGCTTGCCGAGGGCTTTGGCAAAGCCTCGCACTTGACGGGCGTTGACCACCACTACCGGCAAGCCCTGCTCAGCCAGCGCGATGCTTAGCGGCTGTTCGAGTCCACCGGTGGCTTCTAAAACGATCAGGCTTGGCTCGTGTGCTGATAGCCTCTCGACCAAGGCGGCGATGCCGGCCGCCGAGTTCTCGGCTGTAAAGCGCACGCCTCCCGGTCGCAGTGCGACCTCCAGCTGAGCTTTGGCTACGTCAATTCCCACAAACACCTCACGCACCATACAGCTCTCCTTCTGACTGGCGTTTAGGACCTGCTCCAGTGTGGCCCAACCTTGCAGATACGAGCTTGAAGCTCTGACAACCGTTCGGGCTTGTACTGGAGACTCCGGCACGGCGACCCGCGCTTATTACCGGTCTTTATGACCTTGGGGGGATCGGTCTGCCGTGCCGTGTCCCGATTCCAAGATACAAGTGGTCTGGGATACCATCGTGCGCGATCTGCCTCCGCTGGTACCCGCGCTTCAGCGCATCCTAGCCGAGGAAGACTTGTCCCGATCTCAAAAGTAGCGCTCTCTGTCCCAACCGCCCACCCCGTCGACCGGAATAAGGTCTAGGACGCGGCTTTGAGCGGATAGACGCGGCAGGTAGCGAACTATCCTCCTGGCCTCATGCCCCTGCAATAGCAGCCGAACGATGCGCAGTTCGGTTTGGGGGAGGTGCCTACGCCCTTGCGCAAAGCTCAGAGGCTATCCTAAACTACTTGCTGGGTGGCCGCAAAGTTAGGAGAGCTCATGAGAGGCCTTAGGTGTTTTGGTGTCATAGCGCTGCTAGCAGCCACAGCCTGGGCGCAGGGCGAACTGCGCGGCATCACCGTGACCGGCAGCGGCACGGTCTACGGCGAGCCGGACATGGCGGTCTTTGAGGTAGGCGTGAACGTGCTTAACGAGGACTTGAGCCTGGCTACCGCCGAGGCCGACGCCGCCATGCGGCGCATGACCGAGGCGCTGGTGGCAGCGGGCGTGGCCGAGCGCGACATCCGCACCGTAACCTTCAATATCTGGCGCGAGGAGCCCTGGGGGCAGGAACGGCCAAAGCCGGCCTTCCGGGTGATGAACACCGTGCGGGTGACGGTGCGCGAGGTGGCCAGGGCGGGCGAACTGTTAAGCCTTAGCCTGGCCTCGGGCGCCAATACGGTCAACAGCATCCAGTACACCCTGGCCGATCCAACCGGGCTGATGCGCCAGGCGCGCGAGCTGGCCATGGCCGACGCCTTGGCCAAAGCTGAGCAGTTAGCGGCGCTGGCCGGCGTGGCGCTAGGCGAAGTCACGATGATCTCTGAGACGCCGGTGGGCATGACGCTCTTTACCGAGCGCGCCGTGATGATGGGTGCCGGCGGTCCTGACGGCGTGCCGCTAGCGGCGGGTGAGCTGGCGGTAACGGTCAGCTTGGTCGTCAACTTCGCTATCCGCTAATGTTAGTTTAGGGCGTGCTCGAAGAGGTCTACTGTCTCCCTGCTGGCGCCCTCCCCGCCCCTGCTGCCGAGGTTATCCCGCTCAGCGCGGAACTCTACCAGCTGCTCCTGAGTGAAGGGCGGTTCTTGCTCCGTGCCGAAGTCGAGGACGACCCGCGCTGGCGGCAGATTATCCCCTACGCGGTAGTGGAGCGCGCCGGCGAGGTGTTCTTAGTCGAGCGGCTTAGCGGCGGCTCCGAGGTGCGCCTCCACAACCGCTATTCGCTTGGCATCGGCGGGCATATCAATCGCCAGGACGCCGAGTACCAGGTCGCCCGCGATCTGCTAACGGCTGCGCTGGTGCGCGAGCTGCGCGAGGAGCTGGTCATGGGGGCCTTTTTTGCCGAGACGGTCGGGCTCATTCACAGCGACGCTAACCCGGTTGACCGGGTGCATACCGGCTTGCTCTACCGCGTAAAGACCCTTGAGGCTACCGTGCGCGAGCGCCACAAGCTCCGTGGGGCGTGGGTGGGCTTGAGCGAGGTAGCGGCCCTCGAAGCGCAGCTCGAGGGTTGGTCGCAACTGGCGCTGCGGTGGTTA
>JAGXSO010000112.1 GCA_018333775.1 Truepera sp. | reverse complement strand
CGCTTCGACCTGCTGGTTATCGGTGGTGGGGCTACCGGGGCGGGGATAGCGCTCGATGCCGCTAGCCGCGGCTTGCGCACTGCCCTCGTCGAGCGGGACGACTTCTCGGCCGGGACCAGCAGCCGCAGCACCAAGCTGATCCACGGCGGCGTGCGCTATCTCGAGCGGGCCGTCAAAAAGCTCGACCGCAGCCAGTTCAACCTAGTCCGCGACGCCCTAAAAGAGCGCGCCGTGCTGCTTAATATCGCGCCTCACCTGGCTAAACCGCTACCGTTAGTGACGCCCCTTTACAACTGGCTCGAAGTGCCCTACTATCTGACCGGCCTTAAGCTCTACGATGCGCTGGCCGGCAAGGCCAAGCTGCAAACCAGCCGCTTTGTCGATGCGCACGAGGCGATGAGCCGCTTCCCTATGCTCAAGGCCGAGGGCTTGCGCGGCGGCGTCATCTACTATGACGGCCAATTCGACGATGCGCGGATGAACGTAGCTATCGCCCTTACCGCGGCTGAGCAGGGCGCCGTGATAGCCAATCACCTCGAGGTTAGAGCCATTAGCAAAACCAACGGCAAGTGTGATGGCGCTGAGGTCTATGACCACCTGACCGGCGAGAGCTGGTTAGTCTCGGCCAAAGTGGTTGTCAACGCTACCGGGCCCTTCGCTGACACTATCCGTCGACTTGATGAGCCTAGCGCACCGAGGATGCTAACCGCCAGCTCCGGTATCCATATCGCGCTGGGGCCGCAGTTCTCACCGCCCGAGACGGGCTTGCTGATCCCGCAGACCGAAGATGGACGAGTGCTGTTCTTGCTGCCGTGGCTGGGCCATACCCTGGTCGGCACTACCGACCGCCCCGCTGAGATCGAAGCCAACCCTAAAGCCGAAGAGGCGGATATCGAGTACATCCTCCGCCACCTCCATAAGTACTTCTCGATACCGGTCAGCCGCAGCGACGTAAAGGCTAGCTGGTCGGGGCTGCGCCCGCTGGTATCCGATCCCAAGGCTAGCGACACCGCTCGCCTGTCGCGCGACCACGTAATCAACGTCAGCCCCTCGGGGCTGCTGACTATTGCCGGTGGGAAGTGGACCACCTACCGTAAGATGGCTCTGGATGCGGTCAACGAAGCCGTCCGTCTCGGCCAGTTGAGCCCGCTCTGCGACTCGCGGACCGAGACACTCAAGCTCTACGGTGGCACCAACTACTCGCCCACCGGCAGCGGCCATTTGCAAGAGTACGGCCTGGCTATTGATGTTGCCAGCTACCTCAACCGCGCCTACGGCGACCGGGCCCCTCATGTGGCCAAACTCTCCCGCGAGGGGTACGGCGAGCGCCTCGCTGCGGGACACCCGTATCTTGAGGCCGAAGTCATCTACGGTGCCACGCACGAGTTTGCGCGCAGCAGCGCCGATATCCTGGCGCGGCGCACCCGGCTGTATTGGCTGGATCAGCAGGCCACCCTGGCCGCTATTCCGCGGGTGGCCGAGCTATTGGCTAAGACTCTGGGCTGGAACGAAGCGCAGCAGCGCGCTGATATCGCCGCAGCGACCGACTACCTAAGTTAGCCACGCCAAGTTAGCCACGTTGACCCAGCGCTAACTAGCCCGTATACTACGGGCGCGCCGGGATGGCGGAATGGTAGACGCTGCAGACTTAAAATCTGTTGCCTGCAAGGGCGTGCGGGTTCGAGTCCCGCTCTCGGCACCAAACTAAGGCTGCCAAGGTAAGGCATAGTTGGTGGGCGGCGTTCGCCCGGCTCCGGCCCAAGCCGGTACAATGGCGTTATGTCGAGAAAGAACAAAGATCGCAAGGTTCGCGAGGAAGCGCTGCGCGAGGCGCGGCGCATCACCCCCGGCAAAATATTCAGGCTGCTCCTAAAATCGCTGGTCTTTGCCCTGGTGGTCGCTGTCCTATTCACCATCTGGGCGGTCAACCAGTGGCCGGGCTACGACCAGTGGTGGCTGCAACTGGCGCTGATGGTGGGGGTTTATGTGCTGGCTTACCCCTTTTTGATGAGCGAGTTTAGACCGAAAGCGCCATCTAACAAGAGATAATGCTATGACCGCTACTGCGCCCGGACGGCCGAGCAGCCTTTATTTGCAGATCAAGCGGGCGCGGCTGTGGCTCCCGCTCCTGATCGTGGGGGTGGTGCTGGTGCATCAACTGGTGTTGGTGCCGCTCGGTGGGCCAGCCTGGCAGTTTTGGTTCCAGCTCCTGTTCTATAGCCTGCTGGGACCGCTGGCAACCTACCTGACGCTTAACTGGATCGCTGAGGAGGTGCGGCGCCGGGAAGCTACTCAGAACGAGCTGAGCCGCCTCTTCCGCGAGTTGCAGGCCAGCCATGCGCTGCTGGGATCCATTCAGAAGGTGACCGAGCAGTTTGCCTCGGCTAGCGACCTTGACGCCGTACTGAACGCTGCGGTGCGCGGCATTACCGAGGTGACTGGGGCCCGCGGCGTCGCCATCTTTCTGGGCGGCAGCAGCCTGGGAATGACCCGTTCCCTAGGGCTTGACCCGGCGTTGCTGAAGAGTGCCGCTGAGCGCGACCGGGCCTTGTTGCGGGGCGAGGTGCCGGGAGATCCGAGCGAAGCGAGAATGATGCCTGAGGAGGCGCCGGAGGGTTTCGTGCTCTCGCTGCCGCTCACCTGGGCAGGGCGACTAGAGGGGAGTATTCATGCCCACTTTCTTGAGCCGCCTAGCTCAGAGCAGCGTGAGAGCTACAGCATCCTGGCGGCTGAGTTCTCGGCGGCGGCCGAGGCGGTGCAGAGCCGCACCCGCGATCTGCTGACGCTGTTTGAGGTAGATCGCAGCATCCGCGCCGAGGGAAATCTCGAGCGCATGCTCAAGACGATATTGGCTCAGACTATGGCCAGGGCTGATGCCACCCTGGGCGGTGTCTATTTAGTGGACGACAACCGCCTGTTGCACCTAGCAGTGGCGCAGGGGGTGGGACTGCCGCCAACCGCGCTGCTGCGCTTAGGTGAAGGTTTTGTTGGCCGTGCCGCGGAGCGCCGGGAGCCCTGTGTGGTGCGTCGCCTCAGCGATGAAGACCGCGTGGTGGGCGGCGGGCTGCTGGCCGCTGCCGGGAGTGCCATCAGCCTGCCGCTGACCTCCGAGGAAGGGCTGCTGGGGGTGATCGTTTTGGCGCATCAGCGGCCCGCGCACTTCGATGAGTCGATCCTGCCGTTTCTCAACCTGCTGGCCGGCCAGGTCTCGTTGGCGGTGCGCAACGCTCGAGCCTACCTCCAGTCCGAGGAGCTAGCTATCGCCGAGGAGCGCGCCCGCATCGCCCGTGAGATCCACGACGGCATTGCGCAGTCGCTGGCGTTTATCGCGCTCAAGCTAGATCTAATCACCCGCCTGTTGGAGTCTGACCAAGACAAAGCCAGGACAGAGCTGACGCAGGCCAAGGCCGCCATTCGCGAAACCATCAAGGAGGTGCGCCGCAGCATCTTCGCCTTGCGCCCGATCGACCTCGAGCGCTACGGCTTTGTCGAGACGATCCGCCGCTACTGTCACGATTATGGCCAGCAGAACGATATCCGCGTCCACGTTGACGTCAAGGCCACCCCGCAGCTCTCGCCAAAGTCGGAGGCGGTGCTCTTTCGCATCTTTCAGGAGGCCATGAACAACGTAGCCAAACACGCTCAGGCCCGTCAGGTGTGGGTCACGGTGGGTCGTTCCGATAGCGGCCAGAGCTTTGTCTGTGTTGAAGATAACGGCCGTGGCTTCGACCCCGCTGTAGTGAGTGACCGCGTCACTACCGCCGGTGGGCTGGGCCTACGGCAGATGAGGGAGCGTTTGCAAGGGCGGGGCGGGCGCTTTGAGCTGCGTTCAGCGCGTGATGAGGGGACGCGCATCTACGCCTCGATGCCGGAGTAGCGAAAAACTTAGCGCCGCACTAGGCAGGCGGCGCTGTTTGGCAGCGGTTAAAAGTTCAGTTAAGCTCGTCGTCCTCACCAGCATCCATCAGGGCTCGAGCCTCTTTAGGTGAAACACTGAGCACGGCACTGATCTCGCCTGCTAAAAGACGCAGGGCACGGCGATAGGCTTGGCGATCGAGGTCGGGAAGACCGCGCTCTAGGTCCCAGCGTCGCAGCTCGCTCGCTAGCGTGGCGATCTGGTAGGGGTCGCCGCTGGATAAGATCTCGGTAACGCGGCGATGCCGGGCGGCCCACTGTTTGGGCAGGTTGATGCGCCCATTGTTGAGGCGTTCTAACACTCCCTGCACCTCTTCTGGTGTTAGGGCTGGACGCAAGCCTGCGACCTGCGGCGCAGCCACCGGTACATAGGCGCGCGAGGTGCCGTTGGGAAAATCGACTTGGTAGTACTGATTGGCTGTGCCGGCAACGGTGCGGGTAGTGGTGCCCGATACAATTCCTACGCCATAAGGCGGCAGCACCACCTGATCGCCGTTTTTGAAGGACTTCTGAGGTTCTTTCAACACCAGGCTCCCTTCGGAGATCATGCCCGAACCGCAACGCTTGCAAGGCTTCGCCCAACCATAAGGCTTCGCCCAACCATAAGGCTTCGCCCAACCATAAGGCTTCGCCCAACCATTCCGTCGAGCGCCATTAAGCGAAAGTACCATCGTGTTGCGGTAGGGCTCTTGGTGTGTACTCGGATACGGTGGTATGGGCCGAGCACACTCACGCCCATCATTTTAGCAGATCGAGTGGGGGCTTGCCTAGTCTTGACAAAAGCTGCTTATCACCCGCGCCCTAGCCCCTAAAGCGTGCCAAAACGTCCGGGAGGGCTAGCAGCCTTCCTTCGCGGTGCTATCGGGCCAGAACTGCGGCTGGGCAGACCGCCTGGGATCTTATTCAGAAAAACGAAGCCCTTAGCGGTTCAGCGGCTTACTGGCGGTTTAACGATCTGCGCTTTTAGCATCCTTCATTCTTCATTATGCTCAGGACAACTTCCCGCCCCTCACACACTCTAGGGAGAATGCCCTAGAATGAACTAGCCATGACATGACACCATCCGCCAGATCACCCAGCGCCTAGAGCGCATGGACGAGCAGGAGCTGGCAGGCTGGCACAAGTTGATCGAGCGCAGCGACAAGCTCACCGCTGCCGGTGTGCCGTATACCGGCGACCCCGAAACAGACGCGGTGCTGAACGAACACCCAGACATCCTCGAGCGCCTGTCCAGGCTCGAGCGGGGCGAGGAGTACACCCTAGCCATTGAAGAGCTGGCCGAGCGGTACGGCATCAAACTGTGACCTACCGGGTCCGGTTCACTGCCGCCGCCAAAGCTACCTCCGGCACCTGACCGGGGCTAGTTTTCGCGTCCCTGACTGGTGGGCGATGCTGGATTTGAACCAGCGACCCTCCGCTTGTAAGTTGAACTTCTACCGTATCACCACTGTCTGCCGATGTCTGCCCATGCCGTGCCTGACGTACTTGGCGGCGCTACGGCACCCCTTGGAAGTGCGCCAAAATATGCCTATGCCTATTCCCGTACCTGCACTTCACCTGCACTTTTTAGGGGCTTGGAAGTCCTCGAAAATGGTTCTTGAGTTGGCCAAAAAGCTAGGTGGCAGCGCCTGGGCACTGCACCGTCCAGCAATGGGGTCACAGGTTAGCACCTGTTGGGGGTCCAGGCCCACCCCAAAGGGTTTGAAGAACTGAGCTACGGCTCCTGGCAACCGCGCCGTTCAGTACCGGGCTACAGGGAGTCCAGGCCCAGCCCGGTAGATTGCCCGCATTATAGACCCAAGATGCCCTCGCGGGCAATAGCGACCACTTCAGGCTCGAGCTTCTCAAACGCCTCAGCCGGCAACCCGGCCTTGAGCAGCTCGGCTTGCTCGAGCGTGAGTGAGAGCAGCACCACCCCAGCGCTAAAGGGGATGCCGCCGGGGAGCGCTGTCCCGTGGTAGAGCCCCTTGCAGCACCTCAGCAGTTCATGAGCCTGTGGGTAGTAGCGCCGGATAACGAGCAGCTCGAGCCGCTCAGCGCGCTTCTTACCAGCGTCCACGGCGGCGCCGGAGGGTCGCAAAGTCGGCGTCCACGCGCTGGCTCGGCACGCGGCTAAACGAATATGTCACGGGCGGGTTTTTTTTACCCCACCAGCAGGCTAACGCCACGGCCAAGACCAGGTCGTCATGGGGCGCTTCTCGCCACTGGCCGACGTCGTTGCCGTAGGCGTCATGACCGGAGAGCGAAATAGAGACCTTGAAGGCCAGCAGCTCATCGGCGAGCGTCTTGGCCAAGGGTAGGGACGCAGCGATCTTGAGCTGCTCGGCTTGCAGTGCCACTTGCACGGCGCTTACTAGGTCGCGCTTGGGGACGCGGTACTCACGTCCCTCCTGACTCAGGGTATCGCCGCCGGTGATGGTGACGGCGATGGGGCTTAGCCGTGCGTCGCGCAGCATATCGACCACCGGGCGGCCCACGCCGGTCTGATCGACAACGAGCGTGGTGCTGCCTTGGGCCTCTAGCAGCCCGACCAGCTCGGCGATGCGCTTAACTTGGTCGGGGTAGGACGTGCCGCGCAGCAAACGCTCGAGGTGACGCACCTCAAACGCCCATTGCCGGCGTTCATCTCTCTCTACCGGCAGGGCTACCGCAAAGTCAGGATTCAAGGAGTTTGAGGAGGTAATTGCGGTCCCAGCCTGCCCTTAGCCGCTTTGCTTCAACCCCTGCCTTGACCGTCTTGTCACGCTTCAAGAGACTGACAGCCAGGTGACGCAATGCCACCCAGCTTGCTTGGGCATTCTCAAGGTGAGCACGTGAAGCATCTTCATCAAAGGCGACATCCAAAACCCAGTGAAGCCCATTCTCGATGCCCCAGTGATAACGTGCAGCCCGTAAGGCACGCTTGGCATCCATAGGTAAGCTGGTCAGAAAGTAACGCG
>JAGXSO010000111.1 GCA_018333775.1 Truepera sp. | reverse complement strand
ACCGCTAGGCCGCGGCCCAGGGGGTCGTCGCGGAGGGTCAGCTTGAGACCCTGCTCGCGCTCCATCCCCATAATCAAGCGGACCTCGCGGTGGAGCTGGGCGGGTTCTACCCAAAACAGCTCCTCGCGGGGCATGGAGTTAAAAATCGCGATGATCTGCTTATAGTCGTGCCCGCCGGGGATAGCGTTATCCAGCTCCAGCACCTGCTTGAGTTTGCGGCGCAGAATGGGGATCTCTTGCACCGGGGTGGAGAGCGCCTGGGAGGTGAACAGCCCGATAAAGCGCTGCTCGCCCAGCACCTGCCAGGCGCTACTGACCTTCTTGAGGCCGATGTAGTCCATACGGATCGGGCGGTGGACGGTGGCCTCGGCGTTGGTTTTGGTCACTACCAGCAACGGTCCGCTAGTGACCCGCTCCCGCAAAGCTTCGGGGAGCTGGCTTATAGCTACCGGTTGGGCGTAGGCGCTGCGCGAGGTATCGCGTAAGACCCCCAGTCCCGAGTCCGGCACTACGCGCAGGCTCTTCCCTCCGTCCTGCTCGAGCAGCTCGTACTCGCGGTAGCCCAAGAAGACAAAGTTATCAGCCGCTAACCAGTCCAGGAAGGCGGCATACTCGCGCAGATCGCCGGCCCGCTGGCGCTGGTCGCTCTGAACGCTCTTGGCTAGCTGCCTCAAGCGCTCGCTGAGCTGACCGGCCTGCTCGCGCATCTGCGGATAGTCATCAGTGGCCCGCACTACGTCGTGGAGCACGCGCTTGACGCCCTCTGCCAGCCTGGCCAACTTGGCGGCGTCGTCCTGGCGGGTTAGCAAGAACAGTCCATACGACTCGGCCACCCCGCGCCCTTTGAGGAGAGCGATAAGCTCCCCGTCGGCGCTACGCCGCAGCCGGAAGACCGGATGGAGGCTGTGGCGCAACTCGAAGCCTTGCCGCTGCAACTCCGCGCGCACCGAATCGATGATGAACGGACGGTCTTTGAGGGTCAGCTCGAGCACCGTGTAAGCGTCCCAGCCGTCGGTCTGGAGGCTTGGGTTATAGACCCGAACTTTGACCTCCTCAGGCTGTTTGCGCTGTATGAAGGAGAGCGCGCTCGAGGCGACAGCCAATAACCCGTCGCCGCCTAATTCGTTTAACAGCTCAGGGCTGGCCTTCTCAAACAGCGGGCCGACCAGGGTACGTAACAGGCTCTGGTGGCGCTTGGAGAACCGTTTGGCGATCAGCTCATCGAGTTGCCTTAGTGCTGACATGCGGACACTCCCATCCCGAGGCACAGTGCTTGGCGCCTATCTGAATATAGTCTAGTATACGTTGCATGGCGCGTCTGGGATGAGGGACAGCCGACCCTATTACTGGAATCACTAAAATCGTGCCGACGCGCTACCCGGTTATCGCAGGTAGTCGAGGATGCCGCGGGTCAGCAGCTCAACCGCTATGGGCAAGGAAGCCTCGTCGAGATCGAACTGCGGGTGGTGATGGGGCTTGTCGATACCGGCGGCCTCATGGCGCGCCCCCACAAAGAAGTAGCAGCCCGGCGCCTGGGCGAGCCACAGCGCCATGTCGTCGCCGCCCATGATCGGTGCGTGCTCAATGGGCTCCTGACCTAGTGCCCCAGCGGCTACCGCTCTAAGCCTTGCCGTCATGGCCGGGTCGTTAACTACCGCCGGTGAGCTGCTGCGCCAGAAAAGCTCAGCCTGGCCGCGGAAACTTGCCGCCAGGCTGCTAACCGTTGCGCTTAGCCGCGACTGGAGATAGCTGCGCGTCTCGGGCTTGAAGGTGCGCAGCGTCCCCTTAAGCTCGACCAGTTCGGGGATGATGTTATAAGCGGTGCCGCCGTGGATGGCGGTAATGCTGATGACCGCCTGGTCGGCAGGGTCGGTTTCGCGCGCGACGAGCTGTTGCAGGCCGACCACTAGCTGGGCGCTGATAGCGATCGGGTCGATGGCCTGGTGCGGCAGCGCGGCGTGGCCGCCTTTGCCTGCCACGGTGATGCGGTAAGAGTCGGTAGCGGCCATGGCTGGGCCGGGCCGCACGGCAACCGTGCCGGTAGGGTGGTCGCTGCTGAGGTGTAGGCCGATGGCGGCGTCCGGCTTAAATCCTTCGAGCGCACCGTCTTTGAGCATGGCTTGGGCGCCGCCTACGATCTCCTCAGCCGGTTGAAAGATGAAGACCACCGTCCCGGCCAGCGCCTGCCGCTGGGCCGTAAGCAGTTTAGCTACGGACAGCAGCACGGCGGTATGGCCGTCGTGGCCGCAGGCGTGCATCTTGCCGTCGCTGAGTGAGCGGTACGGGACATCGCGCTCTTCATGCACCGGGAGCGCGTCCATATCGGCTCGAGCCAGCACGGTGCGACCCGGCTTAGCCCCCTCTAATACCGCCACCACGCCGGTCTGGCCCAAGCCTGTCCGTACCGGCAGCCCTAAGGCCCGCAGGTAGTCGGCCACAATGCCGCTGGTGCGGACCTCTTCAAAGGCCAGCTCGGGGTGCTGATGAAAGTCGCGCCGGAGCGCTACGGTCTCGGCTGCTATGGCCTGCGCAGCCTCGCGAATGCCTTCCATGATGCCTCCTCGAAAAGCAGTAGTCAAGTATTCGAGTATTCAAGTAGGGCGAAACCCTTAAGCCCAGCAGGCTCTCAGGCTCTCAGAAGGCTTCGCCCGAGTAATTCTGTCAGCCAGCGGTTTTGCTGATAGCCTGACCAGCTGAAAGACTGATCGCCTTTTCATCCTCGGTACGGCTTCGCCTCGGCACTTCGCTGATGGTAAACGATAGTTCATGAGCAATTCCTCAGTAGTCCACCGGCCGCAGATAGAACTCGTCGATGGCGGTGCTTGAGATCACGGCGCTAATGGGCGGCTTGCGCTTCCAGTGGGTCCTGGCCACCAGCCCCTTGACCAGCGCCAGCTCGCTTTCGCTAAAGCCTAGACTTAGCAAATAGGCCTCCTCATAGCCGGCCATCAGGTGGGCCAGAATAGTGTCGCCGCGCTCGTAACTGATGCCCAGATCGCTTTCGTCCGACTGGCCGGGGATCAGGTCGGCGCTGGGTGGCTTGCCGATGATCACCTCCGGCACACCCAGGTGCTTGGCCAGGGCCCAGACCTGGGTCTTGAACAGGTCGCCTAAGGGGTTGACCGGCGGGGCGTCGTCGCCGTGCCAGGTGTAGTAGCCGAACATCCGCTCAGTCTTGTTGCCGGTGCCGAGTGGGAGGGCGTTAAGCGCCAGCGACTGGTCAAAGCCGATCATCATCCTGACCCGGCTCATCAAGTTCCCCTTGCGGTGGGGGGTCATGTCCGCAACGAGCTTGGCGTACCCGTCCACTGCCGCGGTAATGTCGATGGTCCGGCTGTGGATGCCGAGCGCTTCGATGACTAGCTGCGCGTGCTCCAGCGAGTCGGGGCTCGAGCTTTGATAAGGCAGCCTAAGGGCATAGACTTGCTGTGGCCCAAAGGCGTTAGCGGCTAAGTAGCAGGTCACCGCCGAGTCGACCCCACCGGACAGGGCCACCAGCACCTTGCTAAAGCCCTTGCGACCCACCTCGTCGCGCAGGAAAGTTACCAGAAAATCGGTGAGCATCTCAAGGTTGAGCTCGAGCAGCTGCTGCGGGCGGCCGTTGGCCTTAATCAACGGCACACTCACAGCGCCTCCTGGAAGCTGCGGATCAAAGGGGCCAGGTTGGCCCGCAGGTCGGCCAAGAGCGGAGTTTCGTAGCGGGCCACCTGGATGACATCTAAGTGGAGGTCGACCAGCACCACCGCCTCCTCGAACAGCGGTCCCTGAGCTATCAACTGGCCGTAAGGGTTAACGGCGTGCGAAAAGCCGACCATCCCCTTGCCCCCCTCGAAGCCGACCAGGCTGGTGGTAATGACAAAGACGCCGTGCTCGGCGGCGATCCCTTCGGCAGTAGCGAGCCACCGGCGGGCGTTGGCGGGAGCCGGGCCCACCAGGTCGCGGGCCGGGCTGACCATCGGGATGTAGAGCACTTCGGCTCCCTTGAGGGCCAGCACCGCGGCGGTGCTGCTGTGCCAGGCGTCCTCACAGATCAGGATGCCGGCCCGGCCAAAGCGCGTGGCAAAAGCATCGAGCCGCTGCCCGCGCGAGACGTAGCGCTCCTCATCAAAAACGCCGTAGGTCGGCAAGAATAGCTTGCGGTGAATGTGGCGGATGCCGGCCATAGGGGTGTTGAACTCAGCGTACAGGGCGCTGTTAAAGAAGTCGTCCTGGTAGCGCTCAAAAAAGCCCAGGCAGAGGTCTATGGGAGCGGTCCACTTAAGCTCAACCAGTACCTCTTGCAGCAGCGCCACTACCTGCTCGGCGGTGAGCGCCTGCTCGCGCACCCCGGCTTGCAAAAAGTAGCCCGAGAGCGCGGTCTCAGGCAGTGTAACTACCTCGATCCCTTGGTCTTTGAGCGGGGCGAGCCGCTCGGCTAGCCGCTGAAGGGTAGCCGTAAGCCGCCCCTTGGACGGTTTGAACTGCAACAGGGCGTGGCGGATCATCGCCCTATCTTACCGGTAAGGGCCTTGGTGCGTGGACTGCTAGGTGGTCGGAGTTAACGCCGCTGCCGCAGCGCTTCGTAGATTAGCAGCGCCCCGGCAGTAGCTACGTTGAGGCTATCGGCCAGCCCGCGCATGGGGATGCTGACTTTTATTTCAGCAGCCGCCAGCCAGGCTGGGCTCAGCCCGGCGTGCTCTGCACCGAGCACGATGGCGACCTGGCCGGTAAAGTCGGCGTCCCAATAGCTGGCGCCGGCGTGTGGCGTGGCGGCTATCAAGCGAAAGCCCTGGGTGCGCAGCCAAGCCAGCAGCGCCGCGCCGTCGGCTTCGATGACCGAGCGGCTGAAGACCGTGCCCAGGCTGGCGCGGATTACGTTGGGATTTTCCAGATCGGTGCCGCTGCCGCTTAAGAGCACCGCGTCAAGACCGGCGCCGTCGGCGGTGCGGATAATAGCTCCCAGGTTGCCGGGCTTTTCTAGCCCGTCGAGCACTAGTACCAACGCGTCACTGGGCAGTTGCAGGGTGCTAAGAGGGCTCGCTCGGCGCTCGGCGACCGCCAAGAGGCCGTCAGGGTTGTCACGGTAGCTGATCTTGGCAAAGACCGCTGGTGCTACCTCGATTTGCACTACTTCGGGCGGGACGGCCTTAATCAGCGCCGCCGCCTCGGGCCGCAATAGCGCCGGGCAGCGGTATAGCCGCGTCAACTTGACCCCCGCGGTCAGCGCAGTTGTCAGCTCGCGCGTCCCCTCGATGATAAAGCGGCCCTGGCGCTCCCGTTCGCGCCGCTCGCGCAAGCCTACGAGCGCCTTCACCTCGGGGTTACTGGGGCTGGTAATCTCTTTCACCAGGGAGTATCTTAGACTACCGCCACGATAAAGTCACGCAGTTCGTAGCCCTGAGTGAGGTCGCTGAAGCTAACCGTGGGCGGCTTAACGATGCGAAGGTCAAGGGCCAGCAGCCGCTGCAAGAAGATCTCGCTCTCAAAAATGGCGATGTAGGCCCCGGGGCAGCGGTGATGCCCGTCGCCAAAGCTCATGGCGGCAGGCTGCGCGAGGGCTCGAGCCCTGATGCAATGCGGCTCGGGGCCTACCGCCTCAGTGTCGGTGTTAGCCGCCGCGATGTGCAGATCGATGCGCGCCCCAGCCGGGATAGTGACAGGTTCGCCAGCGCGCTCGAGCGTGAGGTCGCGCTCGGCGGTGCGATAGAGGTGTCCGACTACCGGCTCGAGCCTGAGCAGCTCCTGCAACAGCCGGTGGCGCGCTGCTTCGTCGCCGGCCAGGTAGTTAGCCCGCAGCTCAGGGTCTTCCAGCAGGTGCCAGGCCGCCACCGAGATAAACTCACGAGTGGTAGCCATCCCAGCGGCGCCGTAGGTAACGCACTCGGTTAGGATCTCCAGGTCCTTATAGCCCTTACTCAGCAGGTGCGAGATCACGTCCTCGCGGGGTGCTTTGCGCCGCGCGGCGATGGCGGGCCGGACATCAAGGAGATAAAACTTAGCCATCCGCCACTGATTTAGCACCAGCTTCAGAGAACGCTCGAGCCGCGAGGCATTGTCACGCGGCTGATCGAAGAAGCTGTCGATGCGCTGGTCCATCCCCGGCAGCCGGCTGTCGGTCAGCCCCACCACCTGAGCGGCCACCTGCACCGCCAAGGTCATGCTAAGAGCGCTCAGATCGGCCTGCTTGGTGCGCTTTAAATCGGCGACTAGCGCGTCGGCTAGGCCCTCCATGAACGGCCGATAGCTCTTGCTGATGGTGGCCGGGGTGAAGAACTTAGCGATCTCGCTGCGTTGCGTGCGGTGCTCTGTCCCTTCTTGATAGAGCACCGGTAGGCGTATGCCGCGGGGCATCTTGCCGACTAACTCGGCCTTGAAGCCGGCCTGCCGGGTGCCGTCTAGGCGCAACAGGGCTTTGATATCGGCGTGGCTGTAGGCGTGCCAGACACCGCTAGCGTCCGGCTCGAGCTTACCGCGCGCGGGGCAGCGGGTAGTTTTCGAGTGGCTGGCGTTAGGGGGCGAAGTTGACATCGGCATCTCCTAGGAAAAGCGGTAGTCGAGTATTCAAGTATTCGAGTATGCAAGTAGGGCTACCCCAGGCGGTTATCTTAGTGCCGGGGTAGCTACTGGATGATATGATACAGAATAAATCATAAGTTGCACTGTGGTTGCCATAACAGAAGCGGGTCGGCCAGTCCAGGCGATAGAATCGGGCATCATGAGCGAACTCGATCGCCGCATCCGCCGTACCCGCCGCCTGATGACCGATGCGCTGATTGCGCTCACGCTGGAGAAGGGCTACGAGGCGGTGTCGATCCGCGATATTACCGAGCGAGCGGGCATCGGCTACGCCACCTTCTTCCGCCACTACCGCGACAAGGAGGCGCTGTTGGGTGACGTGCTCGAGGCGATGCTGGAAGAGCTAATGGCGTTGGTGCAGCCTAGCTCCAGCGTGACTGACCCCCGCACCACCGGTCGGCTGGTCTTCACCCATGCTCAGCAGAACGGCGCCCTCTACCGGGTGTTGCTCGCTAGCCGGGGCTCGAGCGACCTCTTGCGGCGCGTTCAAGAAATCGGCGTACAAGGTGTGCTAGACACCTACCACGAACGTCCTAACAGTCCGGTGCCGATTGAGATCGCCGCTAACCATATCATCGCCTCGTTTCTGGCGCTGATCGACTGGTGGCTTAAGCGCGATATGCCCTATCCGCCGGAGCGGATGGGGGAGATCTACGCCGCGTTGATTATCGAGCCGACACGGACGGTGGTATTTGCCTAGCGCTGCCCACAAAAAAGCCGGGGCTTTAACCCCGGCACTAGAAATCAGGCGCTAGCTACCGGCGACTACCGCCTTGGTGATGATGTCCTCCACGTCAAGAGCGGACTCTACGGCGATCCCGTAGTGCGCGAAGAGGCCTGCCTTGGCCGCTAACACCCAGCGGTGGCGCACCGTGATGGCTACGGAGGGCGTGCCCGGCTCAACTCGCCTAACCTCCACGACCGTGCCAGCAGAGTCGATGACGGCTAGCTCCAAGGGCGCCCGGATGCCTTCCATCGGGTAGGTGTGTCGGGTGACTTCGCGCGGGTGGGTGTGCAGCAAGAAGAGGGTGCTGAGTGCCATAGGCCCCGCGTCACGCAAGCCGAAGCGGCGAGCCTCGGCGGTTCCGGCGAAGCGCACCGGCAAGCGTGCGATAGTGCCGTCCGGGTTGGTCAGCCGGATAGCACCGGCCGGCAGCTCAGTGATAGTGCGCGGCAGATAACTGTCAGTAGCCCGGGCGAGGTTAGGTGCTACCCAGTAGAGGCCGATCAAAAAGGCGACGCCAAGGAGGGCTAGCCCACCGAGGAGCTGCTTAAGACGAGTGCTCCAATGAACTTTCGCTGTCATAGCCAAGACCTCCTTTATTTGTCTTGCCTAAAAAAGCATAGCAGATTTATTTGTGAGAAATAGCAGCGCTAGCGCTTGACCTTAACCGCCTCCGCCGTTAGGTCGGGCAGCTTAACCCGCAGCTCCTCGCCACCGGCCGGGAGCGCAAAGCGCTGCGTGGCGAACTTGTCCTTAAGGAAGCGCCCGTGGATTAGTAGCGCGTCGGTATCGTCCTGATAGACGTCGCCAACCATCTTCTTGACGGTCTCTTCAAGCAGTGAAAGCTGCTCTAGCAGCGTCTCCTTGGCAGTCTTGCCGTTGGATAGCCGGTACTGCTCAGCGAAACTCGAAGGGAGGTTGAGGTATTTTCCCAGCGCGTCGGGGAGGTACTCCAGCGCGGTCTGGCGGAGGTTGTAAGCCTCGTGGGTGAGCCCGCCCGGCAGGGCCTGGAGCTGCGGTAGCACCGAGATAATGGCGGCGCGGATGCTGGTGACTTTTTCCAGCACGTCGTCCGGAACCCGGCCCTGGCTGCGGCGCACCAGATTGTCCAGGGTCTCCTTGACCTCGTCGCTGGGGTTGCGCGCCTCGCCAAAGCGCTCATTAAGCCGCTTAAGGTCCTCAGGTACGCTCACCTTGTGCTTGGCATAGACGCTCTCCAGGGCCTTATTAAGAGCGTTCTCGAGCACCCGCAGCTCGGACAACAGTTTTTCCTCAGGGGTTAGGCCGTTAGCTAAGCTGTACGTCTCAGCGTAGCCGCGCGGCAGGTTAAGGTACTGCTGCAAAGTCTGCGGGAAGTACTCCAGGGCGGCGCGCTTGATGGTAGCTAGCTCAGGCTGGGTCAGCGTGCGCCACCAGGTCAGCGAGGGGAGCAGGGCGCGCACGCTGCTATCGATCTGGCTGATCTTCTCAAAGACCCGCTCTGAGACCTTGCCGCGTGACATCTCCAGCACGTCGCCAATATCGAGCTGCCGCACTTCGACCCTGACACTAGGGCGGTAGACGCTCTTGGGGGCCTTGACCGTCACCTCGCTGTCATCGTAGAGGCGCTGGGCCGGCATGAACAGCCACAGCACCAGGTAGACCCACCACAGCATCGGTATGAAGGCAATAAACAGGATGCGGAACGCCATCCGCACCGGGAAGATGTCCAGTCCGATGAAGCGGGCGAAGCCGCTGCATACCCCCCCTAACCAACGATGCCGCAGGTTGCGCTCGAGCCTTCTGATCATAGAGGTATTGTAGCAAGAGCGGGCCTGCTGGGTATCACACCATAGGGTGAGGCAGCGGCTTGGCCAGTCAGAAAAACCTGTGGTTGTAGGCTTTGCCTGAAAGGTTGTGGGATGTGGGTTGTAGGGGCTTGCCCACCACCCTAGTGCTGAATGCTAGCAAGCTAACCTGCGGTGCGGTAGCGCTGTAAGGGCTCCCGGTAAGCGCCGGACTGTTGCGGTCTGAAGTTGGCAATGGTGGCCTGGTTGGCTACCGTAGTAGCGTCTGACACTACCCCTGCGCCTTGCAGCGCTAGTAGCGCCGCGCCATAAGCCGCGCCCTGGTTTTGCGCTGGGCGTGATAAGGGGAGCTCGAGCACGTCGGCAACGAGTTGCAACCACAGGTCGGACTTGGCCCCGCCGCCGGTAGCTAGCGCACGGCTGAGCGTAGTCAGGCTGCCGATGACATCGAGCGCGTCGCGCAGGCTAAAGGCCACCCCTTCAATCACCGCCCGCACCAGATCGGCCTGGGTGGTAGCCAGCGAGAGGCCGCTGAAGCTGCCGCGCAGCTTAGGGTCGAGGTGCGGGGTGCGCTCACCGGCCAGATAGGGCTTAAACGTCACGCCGTTGGCTCCCGGCGGGCTCTGCGCCGCCAGCCCCATCAGCTCGGTAAAACTCTGGCCGGGCGCCAAAGTATCGCGGTACCACTGTAGGCTGCCCGCTGCCGCCAGCGTTACTCCCAGCAGATGGTAGCCGCCGTCGGCGTGGCAGAACAGATGGACGCGGCCTTCGGGATCGGGGGTAGGCTGTTGCAGCGGCGCGAAGATCACCCCACTGGTCCCCAGGCTCACGCTGCCGATGGCCAACTGGCGGCTGCTGAGCCCCAGGCCGGTAGCAGCAGCGGCATTGTCGCCCGCGCCGGCCACTACCGGCAGGCCTTCAGGCAGCCCGGTAGCAGCGGCAGCCTCGGCGGTGAGTAAGCCGGTTACGCCGTGCGAGGGGATGATCTCCGGGAACAGCGCCGGATCGACGCCAACGGCACGCAGCACATCCTTGTCCCAGGCTTTTCGGGTCAGGTTGAAGCAGTTGGTTCCGGAGGCGTCGGTCGGTTCGGCAGCCATTATGCCGGTCAGCACATAGCCCAGGTAGTCCTTGGGCAACAGCGAATGGCGGGTGCGGGCGTAAGCCTCCGGCTCAGCTTGGCGCAGCCAGAGCAGTTTGGGTAGATGAAAGCCGGTAATGGCCGGGTTGCCGGTGCGGCTAAGCAGCTCGCGCCGGGGGATGGCCGCCTCGATCTCGGCTACCGCTAGGCCGGTGCGCTGGTCGTTCCAGAGGATGGCCGGGCGGATGGGTTGGCCGCTAGCATCAAGCGCCACCATGCCGTGCATCTGCCCCGATAGCCCGATGGCGATGATCTCGTGGCCTTCAAGACCCAAAGCGATTTCGCGCAGCGCCGCCAGGCTGGCCGCCGCCCAGTCCTCGGGGTGCTGCTCGGTCCAGCCGGGCTGCGGGGTATAAAGCGGATAGCTGTGGGTGACCTCGGCTAGCAGTGCGCCCTGGGCATCTACCGCCACCACGCGCACACCGGTAGTGCCGAGGTCTAACCCGAGCGCTAGCACTAGCGCACCCCTAAGAGCAGCTCGACGGTGAGTTGATCGAGGCGCTCCAAGCCCGGTCCGCGGCGGCGCAGCGCCGCGAGGTCGAACTGGTGGGCCTTAAGGGCAGCGGCTTGGTCGCGGGTGTAGCCCTTGGAGAGCGTTTCTAGCGCTACGTCGCGCACTTTATAAGCCGCCAGCAGCGCCTGAATCTCGGGGTCGGCGTTAAACCGCGCAGCCTTCTCCTTGAGGATCAGGTAAGTGCGCATGCAGCCCTGGGCGAACTCCCAGACACCCGCTTCGTCTTCGGTGCGCAAGGCGTGGGCGTCGAAGTGGCGCGGCCCAGCGTAGCCCGAGTCCTCAAGTAGCTTGACTAAGAAGAAGGCGCTCTTGAGGTTTTCGGCACCAAAGCGCAGGTCTTGATCGAAGCGGCCCATCTTCTGATCGTTGAGGTCGATGTGGAACAGCTTCCCGGCATCGATAGCCTGGGCCACGGCGTGCACAAAGTTCAGCCCGGCCATAGTCTCGTGGGCGAACTCAGGGTTAAGGCCCACCATCGTCGGGTGATCGAGGGTGGCGATAAAGCCGAGCATGGCGCCGACTACCGGCAGGTAGATGTCGCCTCGGGGCTCGTTGGGCTTGGGCTCGAGCGCAAACTTAAAGTTATACCCTTGGTCGCGGTTATATTCGCACAGGAAGTTGAGCGCTTCGCGCAGCCGGGCTAGGCCGTCTAGCGTATTCATCCCGGCATCGACCTCAGCCCCCTCGCGCCCGCCCCAGAAGACGTAGAACTCGGCGCCTAACTCCGCCCCCAAGTCCATGGCGTGCATGGTCTTGTGCAGGGCGTAGGCGCGCACCCGCGCATCGGCGCTGGTGAAGGCGCCATCCTTAAAGACCGGGTCGCTGAACAGGTTGGTGGTCGCCATCACCAGCTTCAGGCCGTAGTCGCTAAGGGCCTGCTTAAACTCCTTAACGATCCGGTCGCGCTCGCTAGCGCCGGCCTCGCTCGGTACCAGGTCGTTGTCGTGCAGGTTGACCCCATACGCTCCTAGCTCAGCGAGCCTTTGCACGATATAGGTGGGGCTTAGCTTGGTCCGGGTCGGTTCGCCGAAGGGGTCTCTGCCGGGGTTGCCGACGGTCCAGAGGCCGAAGGTGAACTTATGTTCGGGCTTGGGGGTGTACATAAACAGTCCTCGCTTTCAGCTTATTTTTGCTGCGCTACGGCGCCTGCTGCTTAGGGCAGCAACCGGAGCACCCCTAAATTGGCCGTGCTGGTCCACGAAGCACCGGTAGGATCGTTCCAGGTGACCTTGCCCGTCCTGAAACCCGCGCCGTTATCGTCATTGACCTGGACGTCGAAGCCGAGCACAAGTCCGGCTTGGGGCCTGATATCTAGCGTAATGGCTGCTTCCACGATATAGCCGCCATCGACTAGGCGGGTGGCTGCCGTGAAGTTGGCGGTAGAAGCGTTACCTCTAAAACTCTGCTCATTGTCGAAGTTGACCCTGAACTGACCGTCATCAGGCTGGTAGAAATCGGTTCGGGCATGGTTTTGATCGATAAAGATCTCAAACGAGTCCTGCTCCCAAGGGTTGGCGTTCACTTTGCTCAAATGACCGTCGGTGATGTGGGCCCAGACATAGAGCCGTTCATCGTCCCACATGGTTCTAACACGAGCGGTTGCGCCTGCGGTTCCGATAACCCAGGTGGTGGTTTCGATCTCGTTGGCGGTGAGCCAGATGGGGTCCTTAACACCATCGATGACCGGCGTCCCCCGCACTGCGCCGGTCGACTTAAACTCTACTAGCGGATCCTGTGCCCTGTCTTGCTGCTCGGCCTCCGGCGTGTGGGTGGCCAGCGTGGACAGCAGAGCATAGTAGGCCGGCTTGCGGGAGTAGTCCCCCCGCATGATGCTCGGCGCGCCCTGGCCGGGGAAGAACGTCATCACCCAGGAGTGCTCGTCATTAAAGCCCCAGACCGTGAACTCCCGGCAACTATCCACGCTTAGGCAGGCTTGCAGCAGCCGGCGATAAAAGTCAGCCTGCCGCTCAAGTTGCGCCTCGGTCGGCACGCCGTCGGCGGGCAGCACCATGCGCACGCTCACCTCAGTAAACGCCGTGGCCAGTCCAAGGTCGGCAAAGCGCTGTAAGTTCTCCCGAACCCCGCCGGGGAAGGGGTACTGGATGGCCAGGTGCCCCTGGGCCGCGAAGCCGTGTACCGGTACACCGTCAGCCAGCAGCTCCTGGACAAGTCGGTAGTAAGCGTCGCTCTTGCGGTTGATGCCCTCTACGTTGTAGTCGTTGAAGAACAGCTTGGCGTCTGGGTCAGCCTCGTGTGCCCAACGAAAGGCGTCGGCGATGTAGCCGGGGCCGAGGTGGCGCAGCCAGATGGTGTCACGCAGCTCCCCGCCATCATCGATCACCTCGTTAACCACGTCCCAGCGGTCGATCTGGCCCCGATAGCGGCCGACGACGGTGTGGATGTGCTCCCGCAGGATGGCGCGCAGCTCGTCGGGGGTGAAGCTCCCTTCGGTGAGCCAGGCAGGGTTCTGGTTGTGCCAGACGAGCGTGTGTCCGCGCACGGCCTGCCCGTGCTCGCGGGCGAACGCTAGTACCTCATCTACCGGCCCGAAGTTGAACTCTCCCTGAGCGGGGTGGACCTCCTCCCACTTCAACCAGTTCTCGAGGGTCACCGAGTTGAACTCCGCTGCCAGCACCCGGCGGTACACCGGGTCCTCGCGGAAGGGATCCCGCACGCCGTGGTGCCCGCCCCCGGCGACCGCAGTGCCGATCAGAAAGCCCTGGGGCGCTACCCCCCGCAGCGCGTCTTGGGCTGCGGCGGTCCCAAGCGCTAAGAGCGCCAACATAAGTAAGCAGCCACCTTGTTTTGCCATATTCGCCTCCAAAAGTCAGTAGTCAAGTATTCGAGTAGCCAAGTATTCTAGTAGGGGCGGAATGCGCTCATGCCGCCATTAGATCGACTGCCTAACTAATAGTACCCCTCAGCGCCGTGAGTGTCAACCTTAGAGCTTAGAGTGGCTTCAAGGACGCCAGCGGGCGTCGGTCCACCTCTGACTGCTACCTGCGCTCTTAACCGTGGTTTCGATGAAATGCACGCCTCGGGCGCCGTCGATTACTGTCGGATAGTCGGCCAGGGGGTCGGGCTTAAGCCCCTCACGCCGGGCGCGCATCGCTGCGGCGGCCCCCAGGTAGGCATTGGCGAAGGCTTCGATTGGACGTAATTGTTAATTGTTAAACCTCGTCAGGAACAGTTTAGGCCGCCTCGTTGAGCTTTTGACGAAGCAACGTTGAAGCCAAGTCGCTCAATGATAAACCTTGCTCTTTGGCTTTGTGCTGGAGTGCCCTGACAACATCTTCTTCGAGTTCAACCTCGAAGTGTCGCTCACGCAATTCGCCTTTCACGTCAGCCGTCCGAAACTCGTCCAGATAGTCTGTCGTATCGTGGGCATCCCAAAACTCTGCTGCTTCATCGTAGTCCCTAAACTGTTTTGGGGTCATACTAGGGCGCTCTTTGTCCACGGTAATACCTCCTTTCCGGGGCCGTCATGTCCCTGGCTGAAATGGGCAGAGCTGTGTGAGGCACCTTGTGAATAAAGAAGACCACAAGATATCTGCCTGCGACGGTCTGCCCGTAAGCGACATAAAGGCTTTCGCCCTGTACCTTGCCTTTCTCCCAATAGCGCACGAAGGGATGTCCAAACAGGATATCTTCGACCTCATCTGTCGTAACGTTGTGCTTGACGGCCAGTTTCTCAACGTAGCGGCTCTTCCAGAGAATGCTATAGAGTTCCAAACAAGCCTCCGCCGGTTGGTCGTAACACCTCGAAGTCTAGCATAGTAACAGGTCAACAGCATTTACTTGATGCGCCAAGACATCGTTGCCAGGCCGCGCCGAGGTACGCCCACGGTCGTTTAGGAACGCGGCTGCCAGCGGGCGTCGGTCCACTTCTGACTGCTACCTGCGCTCTTAACCGTGGTTTCGATGAAATGCACGCCTCGGGCGCCGTCGATTACTGTCGGATAGTCGGCCAGGGGGTCGGGCTTAAGCCCCTCACGCCGGGCGCGCATCGCGGCGGCGGCCCCCAGGTAGACGTTGGCAAACGCCTCAATAAAGGCTTCAGGGTGGCCGGTGGGGAGGCGAGTGGCGCGCTGGGCAGCCTCGCACAGGTAGCCCTGTCCGCGCGTCAAGACCTGGGTGGGGCCGTCTAAGGGCTTGTAGATCAGCGCGTTAGGCTCTTCCTGGTGCCAGGTCAGGCTGCCCTTTTCGCCGTAGATGCGGATGCGCAGATCGTTCTCCTCGCCGACTTGAATCTGCGAGCAGGTCAGAATCCCCTTGGCGCCGCCCGTAAAGCGCAACAGCAGGTTGGCGTCGTCGTCAAGCTGGCGGCCCGGCACGAAGGTAGTCAGGTCGGCGCAGATGGCCTCTAGCTCTAAACCGGTAATGGTAGCGACTAAGTTCTCGGCGTGTGAGCCGATGTCGCCCACTGCGCCGGCCACCCCCGAGCGGGCCGGGTCGGTGCGCCACGCCGCCTGCTTCTGGCCGGTCTCTTCGAGCTTGCCGGCCAGCCAGCCCTGGTTGTACTCCACGATCACCTTGCGGAGCTGGCCGAGCCGTCCCTCACGCACCATGTGCCGCGCCTGCTTGACCAACGGATAACCGGTGTAGTTGTAGGTCACGGCAAACACCACGCCGGTGCTCTTGACGATCTCAATCAGCTCGCGCGCCTGGGCGGTGGTGTGGACCAAGGGCTTGTCGCAGACCACGTTAAAACCGGCCTCGGCAAAGGCTTTGGCGACCGGGAAGTGGACGTGATTGGGGGTGACGATGGTAACGAAGTCGATCCGCTCGCCTTCGGGCAGCGCCGACTCTTTCTCCAACATCTCTTCCCAGGAGCCGTAATTGCGCGCTTCGGCCAGCCCTAGCTCACGGCCCGAGGCCCTAGCCTTGTCGGGCGTGCTGGAGAGCGCTCCGGCGACGAACTCGATCTCGCCGTCCAGGGCAGCCGCTTTGCGGTGTACTGCGCCGATAAAGGCGCCTTGCCCGCCGCCGACCATGCCCATTTTGAGTCTGCTTTTGACGATGGTGTCTTTGCCTGCAACCATAAAAGCTCCCGTGTAAGTCAGTATTCAAGTATTCGAGTAGTCAAGTATTCGAGTAGGGGTGAAACCTTATGCCTCTCAGGCTGTCAGCTAGTACGGCTTCGCCTCGGCCCGCCCTTCGGGGTGCAAGGCTTCGCCCGAGTAATAAGGCTTCGCCCGAGTGATTTCGCGAAGCGCTGACCAGGCTATCAGCACCAACCACTGGCTGATAGCCTGATAGCCTGATAGCCTGAAAGCCTGATAGCCTGAAAGACTGATAGCCCCTACTTCTTCTCAAACGCCGCATCGAACGCTCTGGCGGCGGGCGCAAAGTCTAGCTGCCGAGTAAAGGCCGCCGACTCAGTGGCGCCGTGTACGCGGTCCATGCGGCTGTCCTCCCACTCGATGCTTAAGGGGCCCTGATAGCCGATGTCGTTTAAGGCCACGATGATGGCTTCGAAGTCGATATCGCCCCGGCCCACGCTGCGAAAGTCCCAGTAGCGCCGGTGGTCGCCGAAGCTCACGTGCCCGCCGAAGACGCCTACCGTGCCGTCGCCGTGGCCCCACCAGACATCTTTGAGGTGGGCGTGATAGATGCGCTCCCGGAAAGTGTAGAGGAACTTGACGTAGTCTACCCCCTGATAGCCGAGGTGGCTGGGGTCGTAGTTAAAGCCGAAGCGTGGGTGGTGCTTGACGGCCTCTAGCGCCCGCTCTGCTGAGGCGATATCGAAGGCGATCTCGGTGGGGTGAACCTCGAGCGCGAAGTTGACCCCGACCTGGTCGAAGACCTCGAGAATGGGGAGCCAGCGCGTGGCGAAGTCGTCAAAGCCTTTTTGCCAGTAAGCCTGGCTGGTAGGCGGGAAGGCGTACAGGCTGTGCCAGATGGCCGAGCCGGTAAAGCCGGGCACCACCGCAACGCCGAACTTAGCAGCGGCTCGAGCGGTGTCCATCATCTCCCGCGCCGCGCGTTGCCTCACCCCCTCGGGTTCGCCGTCGCCCCAGACGTGCTGAGGGAGGATGGCTTGATGGCGCTCGTCGATCAGGTCGCAGACCGCCTGACCGACTAGGTGATTGGAGATGGCGAAGCACTTTAGGCCGTGGCTAGCTAGCAGCGTGCGCTTCGCGTCGAGGTAGGATTGATCGGCTAGCGCTTGCTGGACGTTGAAGTGGTCGCCCCAGCAGGCTAGCTCGAGCCCGTCAAAGCCCATCTGTTTGGCCAGCGGGGCCAGCTCCGAAAGCGGCAGGTCGGCCCACTGGCCGGTGAATAGGGTTACAGGTCGTGGCATAAGGCCTCCTTTACTACTATGTTACAGAAGTATTCTAGCTTGTGAAGCGGCCTGGGCGAGCTCAGACCCACCACGCCTTGCCGACCGGCTCGGAGAGAATTGCTGTCTTTAGGACGCCAACAGCCTTCGTAAGCCCCTCGTCGACAGATGCTAGTGCGTCCTCGTGCTCGATTGACAGGACCTCGTCGTAGCCGACGGTGCGGAGCGCCGAGACGATCTGCCGCCACTCGAGCTCGCCGTGCCCGTAGCCCACCGAGCGGAAGATCCAAGAGCGCCTGCTTACCTGATTGTAGGGAACAGTGTCGAGGACGCCCTTGATAGGGAGAGTAACTGGGTCTAGGTGAGTATCCTTGGCGTGAACATGGTAAATAGCCCCGCCCAGGTGGCGAATGGCCCGGACCACATCGATCCCCTGCCAGAAGAGGTGGCTTGGATCGAAGTTGACTCCCACGTTTGCACGAGTTGCCTCGCGCAACCGCAGCATGTTTTCAGGATTGTAGACCGCGAACCCAGGGTGCATCTCGATGGCAACCCGAACACCGTGGGCTTCGGCAAAGGCCGACTCTTCCAGCCAGTAGGGGATCACCTTCTCATGCCATTGCCACTCGAGCGCGACGGCATGGTCGGTAGGCCAGGCGCAGGTGATCCAGTTTGGGGTGCGGTCATCGGGCCCGCCGCCCGGACAGCCCGAGAAAGTCACCACCGTCTTAACGCCGAGCTTCTCAGCCAAAAGAACGCTGCGCCGCCAGTCTTCGTGAAACCCGCTGGCCAGTTCGGGATTCGGATGCAGTGGATTACCGTGACAGGACAGCGCCGAGATGACGAGGCCACGCCGCTCGAAGGCGGCGGCGAAGGCTTCAAGGGCCTTGGCATCCGCAAGAAGCTCTTCGGGAGAGCAGTGGCTCTTGCCGACATAGCCCCCCGTGCTGATCTCGACGGCTTCCAGGCCGAGCGACACCAGCTTGTCTAGCATGGGCTCGAGCCCCAGCGAACGAAAAAGCGGATCAAAAACACCCAGTTTCATAACCCTCCTAAAGCGCAATCTCGACGCGCCGACGCGCCACGGCGCTCTCGATGGCGCCAAAGACCATGGCTAGGCTCTTGATGTTATCCCAACAGACAGTTTCCGGGATGCCGCCGGTTTGCAGCGCCCGGACAAAATCGGTTATTACCCCGGCGTGGCCCTCGGGCCACTCTTCGTTAACGGGCGGGATGGGGGGGCTGCGGTAGGTCGAGAGGAGCCCCGGCGTCTCGGCGACTACCTCGGCCACCATCTTCCCGGCGCCGTCCCAGCTCACGCTCCCTCTTTCGCCGACAATGCGCCACTCGCTCTCCCAGCTCGTCCTTAAGCCTTCAGCCACCCAGCTCCCGCGGTAGTTAAAGACCACCCCTCCGGTCATTTCGAAGGTGGCGATAGCCGCGGCGCCGTGGTCGTACCAGGAGCCAGCGGGGTTCCATTCATGGCAGTAGACGGCCTGGGCGTCAGTTTCGGTAAGGAAGCGCGCGGCATCAAAGGTATGAATTGCCATATCGTTTAACAGCACATGCTTCATGCGCTCGCGGAAGCCGCCGAAGTGGGCGCCGATAAAGAAGTCGGCATTAACAGCGGTAACCTGGCCGAGCTGGCCTGTCGCCAAAAACGCCTTAAGCCGCCTGAGCTGACGGTTAAAGCGCCGGTTCTGGGTAACGGCATAGACCTTACCGGTGCGCTGCGCGGCGGCCACCATCGCCTGGGCTTGGGCTAGGCTGTCCGACATCGGTTTCTCGCCTAGCACGTGGCAGCCGAGCTCGAGCGCCGTGAGTGTCACGCCGTAGTGGGCTTCGGGCACCGTGCAGTCAAAGACGACGTCCGGCGCGGTGCGGCGCAGCATCTCTGACAGATCAGTGCCCAGCGGCAGGTCGAGACCGAACTCAGCGGCCCGGGAACGGGCCTGGGCCTCAATGAGATCGACTAGGCCAACGAGTTCGATCTCAGGGATACCCCTGAGGGCCTCGAGCCAAGTGCGGCTTATCCCGCCGCAGCCGACCAGGAGCGCCCTCATAGCGTTTGAACGACGAAGAGGCAACGGATGTGACACAATATCTCCCGAAAGCTCGTAATCACGTGGATGGAGATGTCAAGCAGCACGGAGTCCATATGCTTGGCTGGGGCAACGCATGGTTTACTGCTTAATACCGCCTGCAGTAAGGCCTGAAATGACATGGCGCTGCGCCATGAGGAAGACAATCAGCGGGGGCAGCATCGCCAGCGTTGAGAAGGCCATGATCTGGCCCCATTGCGGCATGGCGTTGGGGTCGACAAACCGCCACAAGCCTGCCGTTACAGGTCGGTAGGCGTCGCTGCTGGTGAGCGACAGCGCAAACACCAGATCGTTCCAGCCGAAAAGGAAGGTGAAGATGCTGGCAGTGGCGATGGCTGGTGTTGCCAGTGGGAGCATAACCCGTAAAAAGGCCCCCCACTCACCACAGCCGTCGATTTTGGCGGCTTCGGCAAGTTGGCTTGGCAGCGTGAGGAAAAAAGGCCTCAGCACAACCATGACGAAAGGTAGCGCCAGGGCCGTGTTGGCCAGGATAAGCCCTAGGTGGCTGTCGGTTAGCCCCAGTCGGCTAAATATTACGAACAGTGGGGTGGCTACCATGATGGCCGGGAACATGAGCGAGCTTAACCCTATGAGGACCAAAAGGGGCTTGCCACGGAAGGCGAGGTGAGCTAGCGCGTAAGCGGCTGGCGTCGCTAGCGCCAGGGAGAGAAGCGTCGTCCCGAGGCCCACGATGGCGCTGTTGAGGAAGTAGCGCGGGATTGCTGGGGTATTGAAGATCCGTTCCCATGACGTCCAATCGATCCTGGAGGGAAAGATCTGCGGCGGGTAGGCCAGGATTTCCGGCACGGGCCTGACCGATGTCGCGAGCATCCAATAGATGGGGAAGAGGAATACTGACAGCATTAGGATGCTTAGAAGGGTCAGGCCGTAGCCGCGCTTCCACCATGACTTAAACACTTTCATGAGGTGGTCCTCTCATGCCTTAGGTTCCAGAGGTAAAGGAGCGAGATGGCAAAAAGCACCAGGAACAAGAGGTTGAGCATAGCCGCGCCAGGACCGAAGGAGAACTGCTGAAATACCGCCCGGTAAGCAAATGTCGAGATGGTGTGGGTGGCGTTGACCGGTCCACCGGAGGTAGTCACCCAGATCAGGTCAAAGACTCTGAAGGTGTAGATGAGCCCCAGCAAGAGAACCGCGAGGAGGGCCGGGCGCAAAAGGGGCAGGGTAATATACCGGAACTTCGACGGCTTTGAGGCGCCATCGATCTCAGCAGCTTCGTAGAGTTCGTGAGGAATCCCCTGCAAGCCGGCCAGGAGAAGAGTCATGTTAAAGGGTATCCCCAGCCAGATGTTGATGACAATGACCGCCCCTAAGGCCAGATCCGGGTTAGAAAGCCAGAAGACTGGCCCGTCGATGACTCCAAGGTTTCCCAGCGCCCAGTTAAAGATGCCGACTTGGCCCTCAAGCATCCAGCGGAATACGGCGCCCACCACGATGATCGGTATCGTCCAGGCGATCAGGTAGAGTCCGCGCATGATCCTGCAGCCGGGGAAGCTAAGGTTGTAAAAGAGCGCAAGCGCCAGACCGATAGCGAGCTGAAAGACGATAGAGCCGGCGGTAAAGACAAGGGTATTGCCTATGACCCGCAAAAAGAGCGGGTTGGATAGAATGGCTCGGTAGTTGTCGAGACCGACAAAGGGGGCGTCTCCGCTGAGCAGGTTGATGGCTCTTAAGTCTTGGAAGCTGATGGTGATGTTTAAGAAGACCGGGTAGGCGATGAACGCCCCGAGGAAAAGCGCAAGCGGCAGTACGAAGGTGTAGTTGACGAGGCGGTTTGAGCCCTTCATCAGCCGTTGTCGGAAAGGGAGTTGCCTGGCACCGTAACTCCTGGAAGCTGTTAGAGCTTGCTTCATGGTCTCTCCAAGCTTTCTTGGGGCGCGCGGAGTGGCCGAGCCACCCCGCGCTAGCACCACTTAGGGGAGGAGGGGCTTGATGATTCTGGCGGCTTCGGCAGCAGCTACCTCAGGAGCTTGGCCGCCGGCAATGACGCTATGGACCATCGTCATGATCTGCTCGGATATTTGCGGATAGTTTGGTCCGTAAGCGCGCGCCCTGGCGATGGCCACCATGTCGACGAACTGACCGAGGATGGGATCTTCGTGCCAGACAGGGTCGCCAGCCATGTCAGCCCGGTTGGGCAACATACCTGCCTCTTGCAAGTAGACTTCGAGCTGCTCGGGTTGAGTCAACCAGCGAATGACTTCCCAAGCCGCCTCGACATTGGCGCCCAGGCCGATGGCGAAGTTTTCACCGCCGAGCGCTGAGGCGCATTCGCGGTGGCAAGGCCACGGCGCTACGTTCCAGGAAAAGTCCAGCGTCTCGGCACGAATGACCGGAAGTTGCCAGGGACCGTTGATCATCATGGCGCAGCGGCCTGCCATGAAGTGCAATAAGACGTCACCCTGACTCCAGGTTGTTATCGCTGGGGAGACGGTCTGGTCTTCATTGACCAGTGTATTCCAAAAGGCCAGTGTCTCAATGCTTGCTTCATCACCGAGAGTGGGGATGTCGCCGCCGGCTTGCCACAAGAAAGGCAGGAAGGTAAAGGTTCCCTCTTCAGTGGGAACGGCGGAAAAGCATAAACCATGCCGGCCGGGAGCCGTGAGCGCCTTGGCTGCGCTCCGCAACTCCTCCCAGGTAGTGGGGGGTGCGAGGCCGGCTTCGGCTAACAGGGTTTCGTTGTAATAGAGCGCGGTGGCGTTGCTCCGCCAGGGGATGCCATAGTTCCGGCCCTCGAACACGGTTGACGCCCAGGGCCCTGCGAAATACAGCTCTCGGTCAGGCCACTGCTGGATGAGGTCAGTTATATCCGTCAGGGCCCCTTGTGCTGCCATCGCCTGGTGATCCGGATTATCGATGATTACGATGTCGGGCATGGTTCTCGTCGCGGCGGCGCGGACAATGGCGGCTTTAAGGTCGCCGAAAGTGTACGCAGTGCGTTCGATCCTGATGTGAGGGTGCGCTGCCATAAAGCGTGCTATGGCGTTGTTGTTAGCGACGTAACCTGCCCCAGCTGCCATGTAGTCCCACCACCTGAGAGTGATAGTCTGGGCGCTTGCCAGTCCTAAAAACGCTAAGGCAAGTGCGAAGATCATAAGCCGCCAGTAGAACTTCAAGTTCATACTTTATCCTCCGTTCCTTTGCTTATCCTTTACTTAGCAATAGGGTTTTGGGTTGACTGCCTTGGGTGGGCCAGACTCTCACCTCACAGGGATCACCTCCTTAGTCGCTTCAGGGACGCGAGCAGGGCAGGCGGGGTGGGCAACACGCTCATGCCGCCATTAGATCGACTGTTGAACTAAACAATAGTCTCTCGCCGCCTTTTTGTCAACAGCCCCGAGCTGCCAAGCTGCCAAACCCGCCTCGGTCTAACATCACTCCCTCGGCGGGCTCTAGACAGCGTCTCGCTTCGCTCGGGTGGCTGCATGTAGCGCGAGCCTTAGGGTGGTAGCTGCGACAGAGGCACGGTGGAGCCGAATTGGCGCGCTCGGCTAACCTGGGGCGGCTGGTGTGCTACCTTGGGCTTATGCAGGCGGCAGACCTGGCCAAGCTCCGCGCTATCTTTGCCCGACACCGGCAGGTGCAGGCGGTGTTTTTGTTCGGTTCACGGGCCTTTGGCACAGCGCGTTCTGAAAGCGACTGGGATTTGGCGGTCTACCTCGAGCCGCCGGAGCCCGATCCCACGCTGGAGCTGCTGGGGGCTTTGGTGGCGGCAGGCTTTGAATGGGTAGACTTGGTGCTGCTGCACGAGGCCCCGCCGGTGCTGGCCTTCGAGGTGGTGCGGGCCAACCGGGTAGTGTATGCGCGGGAGGGGTTCGAGGTGGGTGGCTATGTCTCGCTGGTAGCGCGGGAGTACTGGGACTTGGAGCCGCTGTTGCGGGTGCAGCGCGAGGCTATGAAAAGGCGGTGGCTCCGTGACCCGACCTGAGGTGCTGCGGCGGCGGATAGCCCACCTGGAGGCCAACCTACGGGTGTTGCGAGGGCTTACGGCCTATACCCTGGACGACTTTTTAGCCAGCCCTGAGCGCTACGGGGCTGCAGAGCGGTTTTTGCAGCTGGCCATCGAGGCCGTCAACGATATGGCTGCCCACCTAGCTGCCGATGAGGATTGGGGCAGTTTCGAGCGCACCAGGGACCTGGTGGAGATTTTCTACCGCCGGGGTCTGGTGGACCAGGAGTTAGCCGAGCGCTGGCGGCGGATGATCGGGTTTCGGAATCTGCTGGTACACGAGTACCTCGAGCTAGACCGCCGCCGGGTTTACCGGGTCCTGCAGGAGAACCTAGGCTATCTGGAAGCTCTCAGCCGGGTGTTTGTGAGGTTTTTGTGAGCCGGGCCAGCGTTTACGTAGGTTACGGGGCGGGACTTTGGGCTAGTATGGTATTAAAGGCTTATGAACACCGCCCTGATCCGCCAGGTCAATCTAGCTAGGGTGTTCCACGCGCTGCGCGAGCACCCCGACAGCTCCCAGCGCGAGCTGGCCGCCGTCACCGGCCTGGACAAAGCCACCGTGTCGGCGGTGGTGGCGCAGCTGGAAGCGCAGGGGCTGATTATCCGCACGCCGCGCCACGGCAACGGCCGGGTCGGCCGCCCGGAGGTACCGCTGCGCCTCTCGCCCCAGGCTGGGCTGTTCGTGGGGGTGCGGCTCGAGCCTGCCACCATCCGGTTGATCGCCACTGAGTTAGACGGCAGTATCATCGAGCGGCTGCAAGTTGAGGGCAGCCGCGATGTAGGAGATGCCATCTTGCGGCTGCACCAGGCCGTGGAGGAGCTGCTAGGACGCTGCCGGCGGACCATGGCCGAAGTGCGCGGCATCGGGGTAGGAGTGCCGGGGCTGATGGATAAGGGGGGGAATCTGGTGCTGGCCCCCAACCTGGGCTGGCGCGATGAACCGATCTTGCAGTTCCTCAGAGAGCGCTTTAGCGCGCCGGTCTATGTCGATAACGACACCAAAGCGGCGGCGCTAGCCGAGAAGCTGTTCGGCCTAGCGCGGGACGCCGATGATTTTCTGGTCATCGCCGGGCACTCCGGCATCGGCGGGGCGCTCTTTTTAAACGGTGCCCTGTACCGAGGCGCTAGCGGCGTAGCCGGAGAGGTCGGCCACCTGGAGGTAGTAGCCGGTGGGCGGCGCTGCGGCTGCGGCAAACAGGGCTGCCTGGAAGCGTACACCTCCGAGAACGCCATCTTGACCAGGCTGGCCGAGGCGGGCCGGGCGCTGCCCGATCTAGCCGCTGTGGCTGCCGCGGCTGCCCAGGGCGACATGGTGGTGCGGCGGGTGATTGATGAGACCGGTGACTACTTAGGCATCGCCATCGCCAACCTGATCAATACCCTCAACCCAGCGCTGGTCATCCTCGGTGGCAACTTGGCCTGGGTAGCGCAGTACCTGATACCCAGAATCGAGCAGGTCATGGCGCGGGTGGTGCTCGAAGCGCCGCGCGCCTCGGTGCGCCTCGTGATCTCGCCGTTAGGGATCGAGCAGG
>JAGXSO010000110.1 GCA_018333775.1 Truepera sp. | reverse complement strand
CCTTTGATCTGCCAGGTGGACCCTTCCAGGCGCGAATCGACACGCGCCACAAAGCGCTCGCCGTACATCACCGGGAGGGCGTAATAACCCCACTTACGGTCCTGTTCAGGCTTATAGACCTCCCAGACGTAATCGAAGTCGAAAAGATGCAGCGCGGCTTTGCGGTCCCAGAGGAGCTGATCCAAGGGGGCCAGGAAGCGCACCTGTGGCCTAAGTGGGGGCACGTCCAAGAGCGCTAACAGCTCCGGCGCAGTATGGTAACGCCTCCCCTCGATCTCGACCGGGAGCAAGCACCCTTCGTCAACTAGTTCGCCCAAGAGCGCTTGGCGCTCCGCTGCGCTTACCCCCAGGCTCCACAGCTCCTGGTTGGCGCCAGGACGCAGCAGGCCGACCGCCTGATGTCTTAGCAGGATCAGCCACCTGGTACTTTCACGCTCGCTTAGCGGCTCAGCTAAGTAGAACTCTGGCGGGATGACCCGCTCGGCCAAGTCATAGACGTGGTGCCCGTTTACCCGATGGTGAGTGACCACCTTGCCGGTGTGCCACAGGGCACGCAGCACGTGTTTGGTAAGCCTGGGCCCGTACCAGGAACCTTGCCATTCCGGTTTGTGGATCTGGTGGTTAAAGGCGGTGCTGGGCAAGGGTCCGCGTTCACGAAGCTCGTCTAGGATTGTCTCAACCGCTTCGGGATACCGCTCAAACAGCTCGGACCAGTGCCGGAGATGCCACTGATGATAGATGCGCCGTTGGGGCCAATCTTTCATGCGCACCAGGCTGGCCTGCTTGTCCCAGGCATCGTAGGCCAGACGGTCTTGATAGGCGATTTTTTCCCAGTCACCCACGCGATAGCCCGGCACCCGCGCTTGCAGCACCAGGTCGTGATTACAGCCGACCGGCTTCAAAGGATCGAATTGGACGCCTCCCAGGCGGTCGAATACGCCAGGTACATCGGTGGGGGTGAAGTGGTGGCTAACCAGCAGGCGGCGGGCGTCCGCCTTGCTTAAGATGACGGCCTGAGGCATGTCGTAGGATACCGCGCGATGCGGCCTAGTCCCAAATCGCTAATAGATCGGGTAGCGCGGGACGCCGCTGGCTACAGCTTTGCTTTGCTGATGTCAAACTGACTGCTTGGCGGTTGTGGATGCCACCACGGCAGCCCCGTGCGCAGGGGAGTATGCTAGAGACAGCCTGGCCCGGGCCCTGTGCCCGTTTAGAAGGATGTGCTGAAAATGACCCACGAGATGCTGGAGTTCGTCGAGGCCCTCAACAGCCAGGGGGCTCGATCCCTGATCATCGGGGGTTATGCCCTGGCTTTTCTGGGGGTGCCCCGCTATACCAAGGACCTGGATCTGTGGGTAGATACCCGCGAGGCGGCCCAGATTCTCAGGGCCATTCAGGAGTTTTTTGGCGGGGATGACCTGGGGCTCACACTTGAGGATCTCAGCACCCCAGGGGTGGTGCAGCTGGGTTATGAGCCCAACCGGATCGATCTGGTCTTGCTACCAGACGGCGATTTCGAGGGGGCTTATGGCCGCAGCCAGGCCCACCAGGTCGAGGGTGTGGTGGTACGGGTGGTCTCCCGCGAGGATTTTATTCGTCTCAAGCAGGCCTTCGGCCGCAGTCTCGATCTCCGCGATATCGAGGGTTTGCCATGAAGCCGCGCATCGCCCCCATTGCCCGCAAGTACCGCTTTGAGGAGTTGCCGCCCGAGCTCGAGCACCAGCGCTGGCAGGCCCTGCCCCTGGAAGAGCGCTTGCGCGCCGTGGTGGAGATGGCGCATTTCTGGGCCCGGCAACAGGGTCAGGCTGTCACCTCCGCGAAGATTGCACCGGTAGCCCACAAACGGCCCCTGCGGTAAAGAACCCCCGAACCTGGGTGTGGATGCGCCACCCTCTTTACCTGGGGCAGCAGATATGGGCCGCAGAGTTGGGGGACAACAGATACTCGAGGGCGACCAGCCCCAACCACAAGCAACATCGGACACTAGCCCGAAGTTCCAGCCGGTGATGCGGCCCAAGCGCCTGTTCTGCCGAGGATCTGGGCATTTTTTCTTCACCTCAGGGGTTTTACCAGACAGGGTCAGGGTTTCAGCTACTTCGTCAACTGGACCTTCGGTCTAAACTCACTAGCCGGATTGGGCAAAGTCGCGCTCTTATCCTCATAGAGGTAGCAGGCCGCTTGATGGCCACCCTCGCCCACGGTATATAAGGGCGGCTGGGCTTTGAGGCAGCCATCCATCCGGTGCGAGCAGCGCGGGTAGAAGCGGCAGCCGCTCGCGGTGTGAGCGCGCAACTCCTCCTCGCTGGGCAGCTCGATGCGCGACCCCCATGGCTGCTGGGGATCGGGCACGGGGATGGAGTTTATCAGCAGTTGCACATAAGGGTGATGGGGGTTTTCAATTACCTGCTGGGTGTCGCCTTTTTCCGCAGTCGCC
Source organism: Truepera sp. (assembly GCA_018333775.1). The sequence goes on along the minus strand of JAGXSO010000110.1, from coordinate 1,078 downwards.
CCCTGATAGAGAATATAGATCTCGTCGCTGATCTGATACGCCGTGCTGAGGTCGTGGGTGATGTAGAGGAAGGAGATGCCCTGCTCGTTGCGCAGTTTTAGCATGATGTGCAGGATCATCGCCCTTAAGGAAGCGTCGATCATCGAGACCGGCTCATCGGCGACGATCAGGCTGGGCTTTAACAGGTACGCTCTGGCCACCATCATGCGCTGGCGCTGGCCGCCGGATAGCTGGTGGGGGAACTTTTCTAACACCTCCTCCCCCCGCAGGCCGACGACCTTAAGAGCCTCCTCGATTAAATCGCGCGCCGCCTGTCGGTTGCGGGCCAGCCTAAAGCGGCCGATTACCAGATCGAAAATATGCTTAACCCGATAGAAGGGGTTGTAGACCTCATAAGGGTCTTGAAAGATGGCCTGCACCTCCCGGCGGTAATCAAGCAGTTGCTGACCCCTCAGGGTAGCAACGTCCCGCCCCTTAAAGAAGATCTGCCCGGAAGTCGGGCTGAGAAAGCCCAACACAGCGTTAGCTAACGTGGTCTTACCGCTCCCCGACTCACCAGCAATGGTTGTGATGGTGGCGGGAGAACCGCTGATGGTTAGATTAAAGTTGTCCAGGGCGACAGTCTTCTCGCCCTTATGCAAAAAACCGCCGCCGAAGACTTTGGTGGCGTTACGAATTTCCAGCAGGGGCTGCGTCATTGGGCATCCTCAGGTCATGGTATAGGTGACAAGCGGCAAAGTGGTTGGGCCTGATTTCACGTAAAGGCGGCACTACCGTGCGGCAGCGCTCCATGACCTGCGGGCAGCGGAACTGAAAGACACAGCCCGGCGGGGGGCGGCGCAGATCGTGGGTAAGGCCCTCAGTGAGCCGCAACGGCTTGCGCTCCTTGATGGAGGGGATCGAGGCGATAAGAAGCTGCGTGTAAGGGTGCAACGGCTCCGCAAAGGCGCTGTTCACCGGAGCGTTCTCCACGATATTGCCGGCGTACATGATAGCTAGCCGGTCAACGAGCTGGGCCTGCAAGCCCATATCGTGACCGATTAGGATCATGGCCATTCCCAAGCTCTTTTTGACCTCG
>JAGXSO010000109.1 GCA_018333775.1 Truepera sp. | reverse complement strand
GGCAAGCTTGGCCAGCGCGCCAGCCCTACCGCCGAGCTGGTCTTTGAGGATGTCCGCGTGCCTGCCGCCAACATTCTAGGCAAGCCAGGAGACGGCTTCAAGATCGCCATGAGAACTCTGGACAAAACCCGCATTCCGGTAGCGACTGGTTCAGTCGGTGTAGCTAAGCGGGCGCTCGACGAAGCCAAGCGCTACGCCGCCCTGCGCAAGGCTTTTGGTCAACCGATCAACCAGTTCCAGGCGATCCAGTTCAAGCTGGCCGATATGGCCATCGGCGTTGAGACCGCTCGAGCCATGACCTATTACGCCGCCTGGCTGGTCGATCAGGGCAGGTCCCACACCGAAGCCTCGGCCATCGCCAAAACCTACGCTTCCGAGGTCGCCTTCGACGCTGCTAATGAGGCGATCCAGATCCACGGCGGCTACGGCTACGTCAACGAATATCCCGTGGAGAAGCTCCTGCGCGACGTGAAACTGAACCAGATCTATGAGGGTACTAACGAGATTCAGCGCCTCATCATTGCGCGGGGCTTAACCAAGTAGCCTAACTTGTGGTCAGTGCAAACTCGCTTAGGTCGGCTGGGTTAAAGCTGTAGCTGCCGCGCGTCCCTTGCAGTAAGCCCTCATCGCGCATCTCGCTCAAGGTGGCGGTGGTGGTTTCGCGGGCCGCTCCGATTAGCGCCGCCAAGTTCTCGTGGGTCAGCGGCAGGGTCAGGCGTACCCGCGAGTCTCCAGTGCTCTGGCCAAAGCGCTCGCCGAGCCTGAGAAAAGTGCGGGCTAAGCGCCCCTCTACCGGCAGCTCGCTATCCTCAAGCGCCTCTTTGAGCCGGCCCAAGTAGTGCCCGGTCGCAGTTAAGATGGCTTGCCGAATCGAGGCATCATCGAGCTGATCGCTGGGAATGATGGTTACGCGCACCCGTGGGCTCAGCGCCTCGGCGCTATCCTGATAGCGCACATGAACGGGAGTGAGCGCCCCCACTAAGTCCCCAGGACCGGCGATGCTGATGATGCGCTCCTTGCCGCTAACCAGATCGAGGCTGAGCTTAACCAGGCCTTCCTCGATCAGGAAGACGGCCTCACCTTCGTCACCAAGCCGGTACAGCACCTCACCCCGCTTCAGCTCGCGGCTGGGGTAGTCCCGGACGCGCACCGCCTGAGGCGGCGGCGGGGCGTGCGTAAGGCCTGATGAGAACGGTACCGTCATACCCTTATTGTAACGGGTAGCGAAGCGTTGTGGCAGTAAGTCAAGCACATCGCGGCTAACCGCCGACATGTTTCCCGCGCACAAAGGTCGCTACCGGCCAGCCCTGCAGCTCCCAGCCGTCCCAGGGGCTGAACTTGGCCTTGCTCTTAAAGGCGCTGGGAGTGACGGGCCTGGCACTTTCCAGATCGAGTACGGTCAGATCAGCCGGGGTGCCAGGGGCCAGGCTCGGCGCAGGCCAGCCCATCACCTTGGCCGGGCCACTCTGGAAGTAGTGGAGCAAGCCGGCTAGCGTCAGCACCCCGTCCAGCACCAGCTTGGTGTACAAGAGCGGGAAGGCCACCTCGAGGTTGGCGATGCCAAAAGGAGCTTGCAGCAGGTCGAGGTCTTTCTCGGCGCGGGTGTGCGGGGCGTGATCGGTGCCGATGCAGTCCACCACCGCTCGAGCCAGTGCCGCGCGCAGATAAGCCACATCCTCGGCGGTGCGCAAGGGCGGCGCCACCTTATAGAGCGGATCGAAGGTGCCCAAGGCCTCGTCGGTCAGGGTGAGGTGGTGCGGCGTGACCTCGGCGGTAACCGGCGCGCCTTGCGCCTTGAACCACTCGATAAGTTGCAGACCGCGCCGTGAGGAGACGTGGGCGATATGGACCCGGGCGCCGGTCATCAGGGCCAGCTCGCAATCCCGGTAGATCATGACCGCCTCGGCCTGCGCCGGGTTGCCGGGCAGGCCCAGGCGCTGGCTCACGGCACCCTCGTTCATCACCCCGCCCTGGCGCAGGCTGGGCTCCTCGGAGTGGGTCTGGATAAGGAGGCCCAGCTCAGCGGCGTACTCGCAGGCGCGGCGCATCAGATGAGCGTCGGCCACAGGGATACCGTCGTCGGTAAGCATCACCGCTCCGGCAGCTTGCAGCGCGGCAAAGTCGGTGAGCTGCGTGCCCTTAAGGCCGCGGCTCAGCGCCGCCGCCGGGCGGAGCCGGGCTAGCCCTAGCCGCTCGGCCTTGGCGAGCAGATCGGTCACCAGGCCGGGGTCGTCGATGACCGGGTCGGTGTTGGCCATGCTGACCACGGTGCCATACCCTCCGGCTGCTGCTGCCGCTAGGCCGCTGGCTAAATCCTCCTTGACCTCCTGGCCCGGTTCGCGCAGGTGAGTGTGCAGGTCGATAAAGGCCGGGGTAACAAGCTTACCCGCGGCGTCGAAGGTGTGGCTCACCTCACCGCCGAGGTTAATCCCTTCAATCAGGCCGTCCTTTAGATACAGGTCGGCTAAGCTCTGCTCGCCGATCAGGCGCGCGTTGGTAATAACGCTTCGGCTCATTTCTTACCTACCAAGAGGGTGTAGAGAACGGCCATCCGCACCGGGACGCCATTAGCCACCTGCCGCTCGATGACGCTGCGGGGCGAGTCGGCCAGGCTGCCCGCTATCTCCACGTCGCGGTTCATGGGGCCGGGGTGCATGACCAGGGCGTCAGGATGAGCTAACGCCATTACCGCCTCGGTCACTTGATAGCGCGCCCGGTACTCGGCTAACGAGGGCAGCAGCCCGCTAGTCATCCGCTCTTGCTGCAGGCGCAGCGCCATCACCGCATGGGCCCCCTCGAGGGCGGGCTCGAGCCGGTGATGCAGGCTCAGCCTCGGCTGCTCGAGCTCGCGCGGCAGCAGCGTAGCCGGCCCGCACAGCGCCACCGTGGCACCCAGGCGGGTCCACAGCTCGAGGTTCGAGCGGGCTACCCGCGAGTGCAGAATGTCTCCGACAATAGCCAGCTTCTTGCCGGCAAAGCCGTCACAGCCGGGGAAGCTGGTGTGGAAGGTGTAGGCGTCCAGCAGCGCCTGAGTGGGGTGGGCCCGCCGGCCGTCGCCGGCGTTGACGATGGCGGCATCGGTCCAGCGCGCCAGTTGGTAGGGCACCCCCGCCGCCGCATGGCGCACCACGTAGAGGTCGGCCTGCATGGCGTCAATCGTGCGCAAGGTATCCTTAATGGACTCGCCCTTGGCCAGGCTCGAGCCCCCCGCCGCGAAACTGACTACGTCCGCCGACTGTGCTCTGGCGGCGCGCTCAAAACTCAAGCGGGTGCGCGTGGAGCTTTCAAAAAACAGCGTGCTGACGGTAAAGCCTTGCAGCGCCGGGACTTTTTTAATGGTCCGCTGCAACACCTGAGCCATCACGTCGGTGGTCTCGAACAGCGCCAGCAGTTCGTCCGCCGTCCAACCGTTAAAGTCGAGCAGATGGCGGTGCCGATTCATGTTAGCTCCAGCAGATCGACCCCGTCATCCCCATCGACCTCTTTAAGTTTGACTTTGACAATCTCCTGGCGGCTGGTCGGCACGTTCTTACCGACATAATCGGCGCGGATCGGCAGCTCGCGGTGGCCGCGGTCGATCAGCACGGCTAACTGGATTACCGCCGGCCGGCCCATGTCGATGAGCGCATCGAGCGCGGCCCGGGCGGTGCGACCGGTGTAGAGCACGTCGTCGCAGAGCACGATGCGCATACCGTGTACCTGCTCCACCTCGGTCTTTTTCACTACCGGTTGCAGGGCAATCTCGGACAAGTCGTCGCGGTATAGAGTGATGTCGAGCTTGCCGAGCGGTGGTCTGACCCCCTCAAACTCGCCGATCAAGCCCGCCAAGCGCTCGGCGATCGGCACGCCGCGGGTATGAATGCCGATCAGCACCAACTTATCAGCCCCCTTGTTGCGCTCGATGATCTCGTGGGCGATGCGGGTGAGGGCTCGAGCCACCTCCACCTTGCTCATTAGCTTGGCCTTAATGTTCACATAAACCTCCGCCGAAAATCAGTAGTCAGAAGCCAGGAGCCAGTAGTCAGTAGGGGCGACCCCACGTGGTCGCCCTGGTTTCATGGGTGGTACCGCTTGTGGCATGGACCCCTTGATACGCGATGCCGGAGTTTAGCGGCCATAAAAAAAGCGCCCGCACGGCGCCTCTCAACACCTTTGTCTTGTGGATGTACCATAACTACCCCTTTCCGGCCTCGCGGGACCGAGTTAAAGGAAACTTACGCCACTCTACCCCTGGCGCCTGGCAGCGTCAAGGGCGGAACCTGGGCGTCTTGAACCGACCGCTAAACTGGGGCCGCTTAGCTATGGAGCTTGGCGCTTAGCTTTATTTCAGGTCCGGCCAGCGCTTTGGAGACCGGGCAGTTCTGCTTGGCGTTCTCAGCCAGCTCTAAAAACTTGGCCTCATCGAGGCCCGGCACGACGGCTTCGGTGGCAAGTTCAATGGTGTGGATGGTCGGCCCTTCGCCTAGATGCACCTTGGCCATCGTGCTGACGCGGGTGGGCGGGGTGCCGTTAGTGGTGAGTAGCGCCGACAGGAACATCGAAAAACAGCCGGCCTGGGCAGCCCCGATCAGCTCTTCGGGGTTAGTCCCCGGCGTCTCGCCGAAGCGGGTGTTGAACGAAAACGGCCCCTCAAACGCGCCGCTGCCAAGCTTCATGACGCCCCGGCCTTCCTTTAAGGTCCCTTCCCAGACTGCCTGTGCTGAACGTACCGGCATGGTTATCCTCCCTTTAGGCTCTTGGCGGAGATGCAGGCGCAGTCCCGCCGTGAATGTTAGTGTAACGCATTCCGGCGGCCCTACTCCTTGGTGGGCGACTTGCCCAAGCCGTCGCGGATGGCGACGCCCGCGTAAAGGTAACGTACACCTGCGGCCCTACTCCTTGGTGAGCGACCCGGTTGCTGATATGGTCACGGCGAATGGTGCCGCTTTAAGCCACGAGCGAAGGCGGATACGCCGCTGCTACCACAGCAGCCGAATATCGAACTGCTTGAAAGTCTCATCACAGGAGATCAAGGTCAACTCTTCGCACTGCGCCTGAGCCGCCAGCATCCGGTCGAACGGGTCTTTATGGTTGACGCCGAAGAGCCCGGCTTTGATGGCGTGACGATGGCCCATGACCAAGAGTTCGGCCTCGAGGCTTGAAGCGTGCCGCTCGAACTCCTCGAGGAGCACGGCGGCCTGGGGGAGTTTGCCTAAGCGGTACTTGGTAGCGAGTTCCCAGGCGGTCGCACTGCTTAGCCACAAGGTGGTGTGGGGATCGTAGATGGCGTCACGCGCGGCTTGCGAGAGCCGTTCGGGCGCAGTGAGGCACCAGACGAAGACGTGGGTATCGAGGAGCGCGTTTAGTCCCACGGCGCGCCGCTGTTTTCCCAGGTCTCGAGCTCTTCAGCCGGGAGCGGATCGAAGAACACGCTGTCGTCGATCAGGGGGAGCTTGCCCTTGAGGGCACCGAGCTTGCGACGCTTGCGCACAGGCTCGAGCGGCACTAGGCGCGCGTAAGGCTTGCCCGCTTTGGCGAGGACGATCTCTTCACCGTGATGCGCACGCTCTAAAAGCTTGGATAGGTGTGTCTTGGCCTCGTGGACGTTGATCATCTTAGGCATAGACTTAGCTTAGCTAAGTCTAGTCAATTTGACAAGAGGGTGGATTGCGAGCTGTGGCGATCCAGTATCTACACCGCTCACGGCCAGGGAGCTAGCGATGGTTGTTGGTTACGCGCCTGCCGGTGCATAATTCTCTGGCTCATAGGCCAGGTTCGGCGCTAGCCAACGCTCCACTTCTGCCACACTCAACCCCTTGCGCCGGGCATAGTCCTCGATCTGATCGCGCTGTAGCTTGCCGACGCCGAAGTAGCGGCTCTCCGGATGGGCAAAGTAGAGGCCGCTGACGGCGCTGGCGGGGAGCATGGCGTAAGCCTCGGTAAGGTGCATGCCGACAGCTTTTTCGGCGTCCAGGAGTTTGAAGAGGGTGCGCTTTTCAGTGTGGTCGGGGCAGGCGGGGTAGCCCGGCGCCGGGCGGATGCCGCGATAGCGCTCCTTAATCAGCTCTTCGTTGCTTAACTCTTCATCTTTGGCGTAGCCCCAGAACTCCCGGCGGACACGCTCGTGGAGCCGTTCGGCAAAGGCTTCGGCGAGGCGGTCGGCTAGCGCCTTAACCATGATGGCGCGGTAGTCGTCGTGGTCTCGTTCAAAGCGCACCGCCAGCGCGTCGGCGCCGTGGATAGCGACGGCAAAGGCGCCCACGTAGTCCACCTCTGCCTCCTTGGGGGCCACGAAGTCGGCCAGCGCCAGATTCGGCTGGCCCGGGCGTTTGGCGTGCTGCTGGCGCAGCGTGTGCAGCACGGCGATCACGTTGCTGCGACTCTCATCTGCGTAGAGTTCAAGGTCGTCGCCAACGCGGTTGGCAGGAAAGAGGCCGAGTACCCCTCGCGCAGTGAGGCGTTCCTTCTCAACGATCTCATGGAGCATCGCCTGGGCGTCGTCAAAAAGCGAGCGCGCTGCCGCACCAATTGTGGGATCATCCAAAATCTGTGGATAGCGTCCGGAGAGCTCCCAGGCGATAAAAAACGGGGTCCAGTCGATGTAACGAATGAGTTCGTTAAGGGGATAAGCGCTAAAGCTGCGGGTTCCTAGCAGCGCCGGCTTCACGATAGCGCACTCGAGCCGGGGCGCGTTGGCCCTGGCCTCGGCCAAGCTTACTAGCTGGGGCTCGCGGCGCTCGAACTGCTTTAGCAGCGCCTGGTACTGTTCGCTAACCTCTACCTTGAGCTTTGGGCGCTCCGTCTCCGAACAGGCGCGGCTGGCCACCCCGACGCTGCGGCTGGCGTCTAAAACATGTACCGTCAGGCCGGAGTAGTGTGGCGCAATTTTTACCGCGGTGTGAAGGCGGCTGGTGGTGGCGCCGCCGATCAGCAGCGGCGTTGTGAAGCCTTGCCGCTCCAGCTCCTTGGCGACGTGAACCATCTCATCTAGGCTGGGGGTAATCAGCCCCGAGAGGCCGATGATATCGACACCCTCCCGCCGGGCAGTCTCCAGGATCTTCTCAGCCGGAACCATCACACCGAGGTCGATGATCTTAAAGCCGTTGCAGGCCAAGACCACTCCGACGATGTTCTTGCCGATATCGTGGACGTCGCCCTTGACGGTGGCCAGGAGCACCTTGCCGCCCCCCCCGCCCCCCCCTTGCATCCCCCCCCAACTT
>JAGXSO010000108.1 GCA_018333775.1 Truepera sp. | reverse complement strand
TTACCTATGGATGCCAAGCGTGCCTTACGGGCTGCACGTTATCACTGGGGCATCGAGAATGGGCTTCACTGGGTTTTGGATGTCGCCTTTGATGAAGATGCTTCACGTGCTCACCTTGAGAATGCCCAAGCAAGCTGGGTGGCATTGCGTCACCTGGCTGTCAGTCTCTTGAAGCGTGACAAGACGGTCAAGGCAGGGGTTGAAGCAAAGCGGCTAAGGGCAGGCTGGGACCGCAATTACCTCCTCAAACTCCTTGAATCCTGACTTTGCGGTAGCCCTGCGATTAAGAGTGTTCATGTTCCTGGCGCTGAGCGCACTGTTGATTGCACTGCCGAGCTGTGGGTTTTCGCTGGTACGGCCTGGAGTCTTATTCGGTCTAGATCCAGGGACAATAGGTTATGAGGTCGCAGCGGGGGAGATCACTATCTCTGATCGAACCATGCGCTTCTGGACCATTGCAGGCAGCCCCAGTATTGCTATAGAGCACTTTGAAATCGGGTTCTATACGGGTGGAGGCGTACTGGTTGGCAGAAACGCGGGAACCGTCGGGCTCCTGGTTCCGGCAGGTTTGACCTGCAATGCTCCCGAACTGGGATGTACGATTAACTCGCCTGGAGCAAGACCTGTCGAAGGCCCGCGGGTCGTGTCACAGCCGTTCCAACTACTACCAGTAGCTGTCGCTCAGGAACACATTGCAGCGGGTTTTCCCAGTGACTGGTACGCTCTAATCCAGTTCTTCGGCGAAACCGGGGCACTGGCGCCGTTCGAGACCGGTCAGTTCCGCATTATGATATCGACGCCCAACTAGGCGCAGCCATCTCCGCGCGCGGACTGAAGGCAAGAACTGTACGCTATCGGCTCCGTCGCGTGCGGGGTAGCCGACGACCGCAGCGATGTCAATTTCGTCGTCGAGATGGAGCCCGGACGCAGCCTGTTCGACCTGGGTGGTCTTCAGTACTAGTTGGAGCGTCTGCTGGGCCGCCCGGTGGACGTTGTGACCAAGTAGGGGCGAAAAATGTTTCGCCCCTACATTTTTCGCCCTTACGACGGAGGACAACCTGATGGTGCGCGACCCAGGGAAACACCACCGCCGATCCATCCGGCTGAAGGGTTACGATTATTCGCGGGCCGGGATGTATTTCTTGACCGTATGCACGCAGGATCGGGCCTGCCTGTTTGGCGATGTGGTCGATGGAGAAATGCAGTTGAACGAGGCCGGGAGGGTGGCGGAACAATGTTGGCGGGGCATCCCTTTTCATTTCCCAGATATGGTACTGGATGCGTTCGTAATCATGCCCAACCATGTGCATGGAATTGTTGAGGTTGTTCCATCGGGCACCGTAGGGGCGGTAGGGGCGAAAGATCTTTCGCCCCTACCGCCCCTACGTGCTGGCACATCCAGGCCGATCGGGTCCGTCATCCGCGGTTTCAAGATCGGCGTAACCAAATGGATGCGTCAGAATGGCCTGATCCACGAGGTCTGGCAACGCAACTACTACGAACACATCATCCGCAACGATGAATCCCTGAATCGCATCCGGCAATACATTCTCGACAACCCGGCACGTTGGTCTATGGACCGCGAGAATCCCGCGGCGACAACCCGGGAACCCGAGACGCCGTGGCTGGGCTAAACGACTCCACCGTTGAGGAGGCCACCCGCACCTGGCTGGCGACCCTCACGCGGCCCTTGCAGATTACTCGACGTCTTGAGTAAAATTACTCATGACCATGAGCATCCCTGAATACACCCGGCCCCAGGCCGCTATCCTCGCCCGTCGCCTCGAGGATCTACCGAAGCCGGTCGAGTATTGGTTAGAGGATTAGATAAGGCCTGCCAACCCGGTATACTTGGCCTCATTGTGTTTGACCTGATTCAGGAAGACCTTAGCGATTTTGAGACCAGACTGGCCCAAGAGCTGCGCTCCTCGGTCGCGTTTATTGAAGCCATCGGCGAAGACTTAGCGGGCGCGGGCGGGAAGCGTCTGCGGCCTGCGCTAGCGTTTCTGGCCAGGCGGCTGCTTGGTACTGGTCAAGAGGCCATGCAGGTAGCGCTGGCGGTCGAACTGCTGCACTCCGCTTCGCTCTTGCACGACGACCTGATCGACAACGCGGCTACCCGGCGCGGCCATGAGGCGGCCTTTAAGCGCTACGGCAACGTAGTCAGCGTGATGTCGGGGGATTTCCTGCTGGCCAAGGTGCTCCGCCTGTTGGCACGCTCCGAGAGCAGCGCCTTTACGCTGCTGATGGCCGACGCGGCGACCGAGCTGTGCGAAGGGGAAGTGTTGCAGTTCCAGATGGCGGCGCTGGAGAACTACAGCTTTGAGAACTACTTTAAGGTTATCGAGGGGAAGACGGCGGTGTTGCTGGCAGCAGCGCTCGAGGGGGTAGCCATCTTAGCCGGCGCCGACCCGGTAGCACGCACAGCCTTGCGCCGCTTCGGGATGAGTTATGGGCGGGCCTTCCAGATGCAAGACGACTACCTCGACCTGCTTGGCGACGAGCAGGCGCTCGGCAAACCCATCGGCGGCGACCTGCGCGAGGGCAAGGCTACCTATGCGGTGCTGCTGCTTATGCTTAAGCACCACCTGGACGAAGCCGGGAGCATCGTCAGACGGCACGCTAGTCAGGGGGGGGACGTAGCCCGGATGGTGGCGCTAATTAGGGAGTATGGAGCGGACCAGGAGGCCAAGGCTCGGATCAGGGCCGAAGCCGAGGCGGCTATCGCGGCGCTGGCGGTCTTCCCCGACTCGTCGGCTAAGGCGGCGCTCACCGCGCTGGCACAGCGCGAAATAGCGCGGGTAGCCTAGCTAGCCAGGCGCTTACCGCCTCCATGAACGCCAGCGGGCACTCCTCTTGCGGCACGTGGCCGCAGCGCGGCAACACGGCCAGAGTTGCTCCGGGGAGCTCCTGAGCTAGCCGCCGACTGTGACTGAGCGGCACGATCCGGTCTTCGGCGCCGCTAAGCACCAGCGTCGGCACGTCAATACCGCGTAGCTGATCCCCCAGATGCAGCTCGCGGCTAGCCTTGGTCAGCTCCCACAGCGCCCGGTCCCAGTTTTCGACGCGCAGCGGCTTGCGATACCCCTCCCACACTTCCGGGGTGATCTGGGTAGGGTCGAACCAGGCGGCGCGGATTAAGTTTTCACCGGCCTCGCCAGCTAGCTGCCGCGAGATGAGCGGCCCAATCCGGTCGAGCTGCGGCGTGCCGAGCAGTGGCCTGACCCAAGCGGGTGCGCCGCCACCGGCGTAAATAGCGGCCCCTACCAAGACCAGCCCGGCCACCCGCTCGGGGTAGGCCAGCGCCGCTTGCACGGCGACCGTCCCTCCGGCTGAGTTGCCAATCAGTATCGCCTGGGAGATGTTTAGCGCATCCAGCAGCGCGATTAAGAGCCGCACCTGCGCTTCCGGGGTATAGGGGTTCTCGGTCCACTCACCGGGTAAGGGCCGACTGGTTAGGCCGAAGGCCGGTCTATCAAAGGCCACTACCCGCCCGTAGACTGCCAGCGGTGCCATCACCTCGCGCCAGGAGAAGAGGCTAGCGCCAAAGCCATGGAGCAGGACAAAAACCGGCTCCCCTTCGCCGCGCTCCTGGTAGTGAACGGTCAGCTCACCTAGTCGCACGAACCGGCTGTCAGGGCCGGCCAGTTGCTCGATGGTAGCGGTGTTAGCCAGTGGCGGGATGGGGACTACCAGCGGGCCGACGAGTGGCAGCAGCAGCATCCCACCCAGGATGTAGAGCGTCAATTTGATGCGAAAGGGCATAGTTTTGATTAAACCATTTCGGTCAGGTCTGCTCTGGGCGCTGCCTCACTCTGGATTACGCCGGGTTGCCGATGCCAAGCTCAACCACAATAGCCGGATTCGTGATACTTTCAGGGCATGAACGCCGTCTCCACCTTCTCCATCGTGGCCCGCGATCCGGCTACCGGTGACCTGGGCGTTGCCACCGCCTCGAAGTTCTTGGCCGTCGGCGCGGTGGTGCCCGTAGCCCAGGCCGGGGTGGGCGCTGTTGCCACTCAGTCGTATGCCAACACCAGCTTCGGGCCGCGCACCCTGGCGGCCTTAGCGCAGGGCATCCCGTTGCAGCTCATCCACCAAGCCTTTGCCCAGACCGACGTCCAGCACGCCTTGCGCCAGTACGGTCTGGTCGATAAGGATGGGCGTAGCTTGAGCTTCACCGGCGCCGAGTGCCACCCCTGGGCGGGAGGAGTGAGTGGCGACAACTACGCTGCGCAAGGGAACCTGCTGGCCGGCCCTGAGGTGATTGACCAGATGGTAGCGGCGTTCTTGGCTAGCCGCCAGGACTTCCCAGAGCGGCTCTTAGCAGCGCTCAGCGCCGGCGACGCCGCCGGTGGTGACAAACGTGGCCGCCAGTCAGCAGCGCTCTTAGTGGTGCGGCAAGCGGGCGGTTACGGCGGGTTAAGCGACCGCTATCTCGACCTGCGGGTAGACGATCACTCCGACCCGGTAGCAGAGCTGGGGCGGCTACTAGGGCTCCATCGGCTCTACTTTGAGGCCCCCAAACCCGAAAACCGGCTACCGATCACCGGCGAGGTAGCCAGCCGCCTCCGGGCGGTACTGCTCCGCACTGGTTATCTCACCGACGCTGGCGATAGTTGGGACGAGGCGGCGGACCAGGCGCTGCGCCGGCTAGCCGGGGTTGAGAACTTAGAAGAGCGGCTGCTCGAGCCGGGCCGGGTGGACCGGGTGGTGCTCGAGCACCTCGAAGCCAACACCTAGGCCTCGCTTACCCCTTACTTCGTTCAGGGCAAGCCTCGGCAAAGCCTTGACACCCCAGGCCCTAGCACGTATTATCCTTATGCCACGCCGAAGTGGCGGAACTGGCAGACGCGCACGATTCAGGGTCGTGTGCCCGTAAGGGCGTGTGGGTTCAACTCCCATCTTCGGCACCAAGAGCAGGGTGCGCCAAGCTGTGGCGCACCCTGCCATTTAGCTTACTGAAGGCTACTTAGCTTACTTAAGCACCTTAGCTGCGCGCAGCACCGCCACTAAGACCGCCGCTCCAACCGCCGCTACCAGGATGGTTACCAGGCTAATGGGATCAGGCGTCCCGAAGAGCGCCAACAGATCGACCAGCAGCCAGCGGATCAAAGCCGCCCCCACCGCCCCCGCTATGACACTGGTGACGAGCCCTTCCTCGATCTTCATGGCCCGGCTAACCAGCCAGCCGATCAGCGCTCCGACGATAATGGCAACGACCCAGCTCATAAGTACCTCCTTCAAATCTCATTTTAGGCCTTTTTGCCGCTTGGTGCAAGCCCGTCCCTACCAGCGGTGATGCACATGCGGCTTGATGGTGTGCTGGTAAAGCGCGGCGCACTGCGCCATGACCTCCGCAGCCAGCGGCGGCAAGGCGGCGGCATGGGCATTATCCATCACCTGCTGCGGGTTCTTAGCGCCCGGAATAGCGCACGACACCGCCTCGTGCATCAAAATCCAGCGCAAGGCGAACTGCGCCATACTCGCCCCCGGCGGCACCAGCGGACGAATAGCGGCCACCGCTGCCAGGCCCACCTCAAACGGGACGCCGGCAAAGGTCTCACCCACGTCAAACGCCTCGCCATGTCGGTTAAACCGGCGATGGTCGTCAGCGGCGAACTGCCAATCAGGGTTTAGCTTGCCGGTTAAGAGGCCGCTAGCTAACGGCACCCGCGCCAAAATGCCGACCCCCTTGGCCTGCGCCTCCCGGAAGAAAAGCTCGGCCGGGCGCTGCCGGAACAGGTTAAAGATAATCTGCACGGTTGCCACGCCGGGGTACTCAATGGCCTTAAGAGCCTCCTCCACCTTTTCAACGCTGACGCCGTAGTGCCGGATCAACCCTTCTTGCACCAAGTCATCGAGCGCCGCAAACACCTCGGGGCGATAGTAGACCTCGGTCGGCGGGCAGTGCAGTTGCACCAGGTCGAGCGCTTCGGTCTCAAGGTTTTGCAGGCTCCGCTCGATAAAGGCTCGCAAATTAGCGCGGTTATAGCCCTCGGCGGTATGCGGGCTAAGCCGCCGTCCGGCCTTGGTAGCGATCACTAGCGGCTCGCCGGGGCGCTCGCGTTTGAGCCTGGCCAACAGCCGCTCGCTGCGCCCATCGCCATAGACATCGGCGGTATCGAAGAGGTTGATGCCGAGCTCACACGCTTTATGCAAAGCCG
>JAGXSO010000107.1 GCA_018333775.1 Truepera sp. | reverse complement strand
CCGCCGCCGATGTCAACCAGCACCGTAGTCAGCTCAGCTTCGCTGCTATCTAGCACCGCCAGCCCTGAGGCGAGCGCTTGGATCACAATCCCATCGACCTCGATTCCGGCGTCGCGGGCGCAGCGCTTGAGATTCTGCAGCGGCCCCTGGGCGCCCGCTACGATATGGACATCGACTTCCAGCCGCACCCCGCTCATCCCCACCGGATCCTTGATGCCGTCCTGACCATCGACCACGTACTCCTGCGGAACGACGTGGATGACCTCCATGTTGGCTTCCAGCGGGATGGCCTTGGCGTTCTCAATAGTCCGCTCCACATCGGCCCCAGTGACCTCCTGGCCGCGCCGAATGGCGGCCATGCCATGGCTGGTGAAGGCTTTGAGGTGGTTGCCGGCGACTCCCACCCAGGCGCGGCTGACTTCGACACCGGCCACCCGCTCGGCGGCCGCGACCGATTGCCGCACGCTGGCAATGGTGCGCTCCAGGTTGACCACCACGCCTTTGCGAAGCCCATCCGAAGGCACCGTTCCCTCACCGATAATGTCCAGCACGCCATCGCTGGCAAGCTCGCCGATCACGGTGCAAATTTTCGTGGTCCCGATGTCGAGGCCGACAATGATCTGTCCATCTTTCATGGCAGCGCACTCACTCCCCATGGGTATACGGATACCTGTCCGCCTTGCTGGCTCACAAATGCCCCCCAGTGCTCTTTAAGCAGGTCGATGCTCGGAGTATAGAGCCAGCCTCTGGCATGGCGAACGTCGAAGCCGCCTGGCGAGTAGCTTATCACCTCGGGCGCGAACCCCTCTAGCAAGGCGACCAACTCCAGCGCTTCATCTCGCCTGCTGGGCCCCCAGCCCGATAGCACCACCAAGTTGGCTTTCGTCTCCTCGGGTACATTGGGTAAGACTGTACCATCTATGGCCATCACCGTGTTGCCCTCCACTATGGCCGGTGTGCGCTCCCATACTTTAATCGAAAGGGTATCCGGCAAGTGGCGAATGACCCGCACCCGGCCGATCCAGGGGTCTTCAGCCAAGCGCCGTAGCCGCCAGGTGTTGACCCAGAGCAGCGGGTCGCCGGGGGCCACATCGGCCAGGGCCATGATCTCGCTGGCCGAGTAGTGAACGTTGCCCGAGACTTCAATCCGTTCGATCTGCGGAAAGAAGTAGCTGACCAGCCAGAGCCCGCCCAGCGCCACTAATAGCAATAGCATCAGGCGGCGCATTCGCCCTCCTCAAAGCCCCACAGCTGCCACTCAAGCTCGAGCCCCGGCACGCGCTGGCAGATGACGCTTAACAGCGCGCAGACGTCCCTAGCGGTGGCGCCGCCCAAGTTGACGATGAAGTTGCCATGTTCATGGGAGACCATGGCCCGGCCTACGGTAAGCCCTTTGAGGCCGGCTACATCGATGAGCCGCCCGGCGCTATCGCTGGGAGGGTTCTTAAAAGCGCAGCCTGCCGACTTGACCTTGGGTTGGCCCTGGCGGGCTGCGTCGACCTGGCCCAACAGGGCCTTGACCTGCTCTGGCGCTGAGGGGATGAGCCGCAGCCGGACGCGAGTGATAATCGCCCCCTGGGGCAGCTCGGTGTGGCGGTAGCGCATAGCCAGGGCGCTAGCCGGGAGGCGGTGAAGCCCGCCGGCAACAAACAGCTCGACCTCTTGCAGCACGTCAGCCATGCAGCCGAAGCGGGTCCCGGCATTCATGGCCACCGCCCCGCCCAACACCGCCGGGACGCCGAGCAGCCCCTCCAGCCCCGAGAGCCCGGCCTCGGCACTGCGCCGCACCAGCCCTGGCAAGGGCGTAGCCGCGCCCAGCCAGAGGTCGGTTTGGCCAGTAAACAGCGCGAGGTCTTGATACTCAGGGCCTAGCTTGATGACCCGCTCGCTGACACCTCGATCCGCCACTAGCAGGTTAGAGCCCGCGCCGATGACGCGGTAGGGAGCTTGCGTCGCCTCGCGCAGGTCCGCCTCGCTAGCGACCTCCCACAGCTCAGCCGACCCGCCGACACCCAGGGTGGTCATGGTCCGCAGCTCGACCTGGCGGACAGACAAGCGGCTAGGCGCTGCCATCGTCCCCTCCTGCTTGCGCTACGATCCCCGCCGCCACTTTCCATACGTCGCCCGCGCCTAATGTGATAACTAGATCGCCGGCCTGGAGCGATTCGCTAAGATAGCGCTGGGCACCAGCTAGGTCAAAGTAGGCAGCGGCTTTCCCCGCCGCCTGGAGGCGCTTAACTATCAGTTCAGAAGAGATGCCGGGGATGGCAACTTCACCGGCACCATAGATATCGAGCACGATAATCTCATCGGCCTGGCTGACCGCATCGGCCAGGGCGCTCCAGTGCAGCGCCGTGCGCACCCAGCGGTGGGGCTGCAAGACGGCGCGCACGCGCCGCCCGGTATGCCTAGCGGCCTCGAGCGTCACGCCGACCTCGGTGGGGTGGTGGGCGTAGTCGTCGATAACCAGAGCCTGGCGGACGCTGCCGTGGCGTTGCCAGCGCCGCCCTACCCCGGTAAAACCGCGCAGACTGCCTAGCAACGGCCTGGGGTCGAGACCAACCAGATCGGTAACAGCCAGGGCTGCGGTAGCATTTTGCACGTTGTGCCGACCAGGCACCGACAGCTGGACTGTCACAGACTGCCTACTTGGCGTAATTAGCGTGAAGCTGCTGCCGTTTGGCGTCAGCACCAGGTCGGTGGCGCGATAATCAGCGCCCTCAGCCAGACCGTAGCTAAAGGCCCGATGATGCCCTGCCAACAGCGGCGTAAGCGTAGGCCAGTCGGCGCTGATTAGCACCGTGGCGGCCTGCTCGGCGAACCGCTGAGTGGCTGCTTCTAACTCCGCTAGGCTGGCGTGGTAGTTGCGCCGTTCCTGGTAGCCGCCGGCGATATGGTCGTCCTCTAAGCTAGTAATCACTGCTAGATCACAACGCAGTTGCGCAAAGCCGGGGTCAGATTCGTCCACCTCGCAGATCAGCCGTGCGCCCCGGCCATAGCGGATGTTGCCGCCGGAGTTGGCAAGGGCTTTGAGGTGCGCGCCAAGCAGCACCGAGGGATCTTCTCCAGCGGCTATCAGAAGTGACGCAATCATGCCGGTGGTGGTACTCTTGCCGTGCGTGCCGGTCACGCCGATGCTTAAGCGGGAAGCGACTAGTTCGGCTAGCAACTCGATACGTTTTATGGTGTCTAGGCCGCTAGCTTTGGCAGCAACGACTTCGGGATTATCAGCGGCGACCGCCATGCTGCTGATCAGGCGTTGCACGCCGGTTAGGTGCTCGGGGCTGTGACCAAGGGTTACCTGGATGCCAAGCTCGCGCAGCGCCCTAACCTCGGAGCTGTCCACGATATCGCAGCCTGAGACTAGATAACCTTCGGAATGGTAGTGGCGCGCTAGGCCGCTCATGCCCACGCCGCCAATACCCATAAAGTGAAGATGAGGCTTCATATTTGCTCCCATGCGGGCTTAGACGCAATAAGCTGCTGAATCACCCCAGCTAAGGCCTCTGCCGCCCCTTGGGGCGAGCGCTGCAAGGCCTGCGCTGAGGCCTGCCGGCGCCGCGGTTCATCAAGCAGCCCCTGCCAGGCCGAGACTAAGGTCGCAATATCGCGCTCCGCTTCGCTCTGGCGCACCAACAAGCCGGCGCCGGCTCGTTCTACCGCCACCGCGTTGTGGTGTTGGTGGTCCTCAGCTGCGCTCGCTAGCGGGATCATCACCAGCGGCACGCCGTGAAAGGCGGCCTCGGCAAGTGTACCAAAGCCGGCGCGGGTAATGGCTAGATCGGCCACCGACCAGGCGGTAGGGGCGTCGAGGTAAGGCTGAACGTAATAGTGCGGCAGGTCGGCTGTGGCCTGCCTGACCTCGGCCTCCCAGCGCGCTCCGCTGCTGTGGATGACGATCGGTGGCACAGTCAGGCGGCGGTAGGCCGCGGGGACGAGCCTGTTAAGGACCAGCGAACCCTGGCTACCGCCCATCACCAGAGTTACGGGGCCGGTCTCCGGCAGACCCAGGCGGGCTTTAGCAGCGGCCTTGGTCAGCCGCGCCTCACGGATCGGGTAACCGACATGCTCTACCCGGACGCCGGCAGGAAGATGAGCGCTAACTTCGCGGTTACTGACAGCTACTACCGCTGCGCGCCGCGCAAACCAGCGCGTGACCAGGCCGGGAATGGCGTTCTGTTCGTGTAAGACCAAGGGGAGTCGCAGCCAAGCAGCAGCCGCTACCCCTGGGAAGCTGGCGAAACCACCGTAGCCAACCACCACAGCAGGGCTGAGCGCCTTGACTATACGCCGGGCCTGATTCAGACCGCGCAAAGCGCGATAGGCTTGACGCGGATCGGGGCGTTGGCGATCGAACTTCCCGGCGCTGACCCCGTGAAAGTTAAAACCGGCCTCCGGCGCCAGGCGCGCCTCCATACCGCCCTGCTGCCCTAGCAACACCACGTTATAGCCCCACTCTTTGAGCACCTGCCCCACCGCCAGCGCCGGGTAGATATGCCCCCCGGTTCCGCCGGTCGCCATCACGATGCAGGGGGCGGTCATGGCGCGGCCTCCAACCGGCTTTGCCGATAGCCGCTGTGGATGAAACCGATAGCGATGGAGGTCGAGACCAGGCTGTTTAAGCCGTAGCTCACGAAGGGGAGCGGCATGCCGGTAACCGGCAGCAACCCTGCCGCCACCAGCAGGTTGATGGCCGCCTGGCCACAGAGATAAGCCGTAGCTCCGGCAGCCAGCAGCGAGCCGGGCCCGTTAAGGCGCCCAGCGATCGCGATGCCGCGTACAGCGATAATCAGGTAAAGGGCGATCAGGGTCGTAAGGCCGAGCAGGCCAAGCGTATGGCCGATAGCGACCGCTATCATGTCGGTGTCGGCGGCAGGCACGCTCATGGGTTGCCCGGGCCCAACCCCCACCAGACCGGCGCGGATCAGCGTGCGCTGTGCCTGGATAGCCTGAAAGCTGATGGTCTGGGTCTGCTGCTGCGCCCCCCACAGGTCGGAAAAGCCGGTTAAGCGATCTTTGATATAGCTGTACTGGCTGAGATAAGGGCCGGCTATCAGCGCCGCAATCAGCAATGCCGCTACGCTGATACTCAGCAGCCGGGTCAGGGTAATGCCGGCGGCCAGCATGATGGTTAAAGCTAAAACGAAAATAAACAGCGCCGTACTGATGTTAGGCTGAACCATCACCAGCCCGGCAGCAAAACCTACCACCAACATGGGGCGCCAGATCTGCCAGTTGCCGAGGTGGTTATGGAAGAAGGCGGCAAGATAGGCTATGACGGCGACCTTCATCAGCTCGGAGGGTTGCAGCGTGAAGTTGAAACCTGGCACGGCCAGCCAACGGCGGCTCTCGCTGCCGGCCGGCGAAAGGCCGATAAAAAACACTGCTACCAGCAGCACCAGCACCCCGAGATAGAGGTAGGGGCTGAGCTTGACCACCTGGCGCAGCGACAGCCGGGCGACCAATACGGTAATAGCGAGGCCGAACAGGACACGCAGTCCCTGGCTTTGCCACTCGCCAGGGGCGCTGACCGCGATGCCCAGCACACCCAAGGTGCCTAGCGCCAGCTGAGCCAGGATCAGGGCCGAGTCCATATGGCCTCTTCAACCGCTTCCCGGAAGGCAGCGGCCCGCGCCCGGTAGTCGGCGAACTGATCAAACGACGCGGCTAGCGGCGCTAGCAAGACGCTCCCTTGACCGTGATGGTGGCGGTGCAGAAAGTCTATGGCCAGTGAGCAGGCCGAGCGCAAGGCCGCCTTGCCGTCGCTCTCGGGGCAGATCAGCGTCCGGGTCCACCCGCTTACCCTAGCAGCGAAATCGGGCCCGCTCTGGCCGATGCCGATAAACAGCGCTACCCGGTCTTGGATCAAGGGTTGCAACGAGGCCAGGTCGGCCCCCTTATCTACGCCGCCAGCGATCCACACCACAGGTGCTGGCGTCTCAGCCAGCGCGGCCTGTACCGCCAGCGTGCGGGTAGCGATGGAGTCCTCGATAAAGCGGATGCCTTCGACTTGGGCCACCAAGCTATAGCGCCCGGCCACCCCGGCAAAGCTGCGCAGCCCTTGACGAATAGCTGCCGTGTCGAGCCCTAGCACCGAAGCGGCTAGAGCAACGGCCAGAGCGTTGGCCTGGAAGTGGCGACTGTGTAGTCGCAACTCGCTGGTTGCCAGCAGTGGCTGCCCTAGGAGCATCAGCGTCTCACCCTTGAGCCAGGCGTGGGTAGGGTGGGTTAGGGAGTAGCCGTAGGTGCTGGCTGGGGTAGTACGCGCCCACTCCTGCAACTGGGGGTCGTCCTGGTTGTAGACCAGCGCACTCATTTCGTCGAGGTTAGCGATCAGCTGCCGCTTGGCGGCGTAGTAGGCGCACACGCTGCCGTGGCGGTCCAAGTGGTCGACGCCCAGGTTGAGCAAGACCGCCAGCTTGGGCTTTAAGGTAGGGCAGCGCTCGAGCATGAACGATGACAGTTCGGCCACCAGCAGCTTGCCCGGTTCGGCCACGGCGGCTAGCGCCGGGTCGATGTTGCCACCGACCGCCACGCTTACCCCACCGGCCGCTAACACGTCGCCGAGCCAGCGCGTCACGGTGGTCTTGCCAGCGGTGCCAGTAATGCCGACAATCTCGGCCGGAACGGTGCGGTAGACCCATTCGACCTCGCCGATCACTTCAATGCCGCGCTGCCGCAGCGCCAGCAGATCGGGGTGGTCCCACGGCACCCCCGGGGCGGCGATGCAGATATCGACCTCGGCTTGACTTGGCTCCGGGCAGGGCGCGGCTGCCAGGCGCGCCATTTCACCAGCGTCGTGGGCTGCCAAGCGCTGGTCGTAATACCACAGCTCATGCCCTTGCCGGTGCGCTAGCTGCGCGGCGGCCAGACCGCTCCGCCCCAGGCCGTAGAGCAACAGCCTCACCAGCGCCCTCCCCAGTACCAGGCGATAGCTACGCAGACGGCGGTTAACAGCCAGAAGCGGAAGACTACTTGCCCCTCCGACCAGCCCGATAGTTCGAAGTGGTGGTGCAGCGGGCTCATCTTTAACAGGCGAGAGCCGCCGGTAAGCCGGAAGTAGACGACCTGGACAATTACCGACAGAACCTCCAGCACCGGTACCAGGGCGATCAGCGGCAGCCACCAGACCCAACCGGAGATGATGGCCAGGCCCGCTAGCGCGGCACCGAGCGCCTCGGAGCCCACTCCGCCCATGAACACTCGGGCCGGTGGAGCGTTGTACCACAAAAAGCCTAACAGGCCGCCTAGCAGCGCGCCGGCCAGCGAGAGCGGCAAGAACAGCAGCAGCATGATGGCCATCAACCCGGCAGCCAGCCCATCCAGCCCGTCGCTGAAGTTCATGGCGTTAATAGCGCCGACGATGATCAGAGCGTAGGCCAGGGTATCGAGCCAGTCGATACCGAACAGGCTATGACCGGCGCGAGTAGCGTACAGCGCGAAGGCTAGGGCAATAGCGGTTTGCAGCAGCAGCCGGTAGCGGGCCAACAGTCCGGGGACGGCATCAGAGCTGGTGGTCCGGCGTCTGGCCAGGATAGCCCTCAGATCGTCGTACCAACCGAGTAGCGCTGCCGCCAGGGTGAGGCAGACCACCGCCCACAGGTCGGCGCTCTTGTCACCAAGCAGCAGCCAGACCAGCAGCGCTGCCAGTATAAAGGCGATGCCGCCCATAGTGGGCGTCCCCTCCTTGCTGAGGTGGCTACGCGGGCCTTGGCTGCGGATGCTCTTGCCCCAGCCGTAGCGTTTGGCTAGCTGCACGAAGGCTCCTACCCCAAATAACGCCAGTAGACCCGACCAGAACACGATCACGTCGGCACCTCCGAGGGAGTTGCGCGGGACAACAGGGCCTGCACTACCCGCTCGAGCCTCATCCCGCGCGAGCCCTTGACCAGTACTGCGCCGGCCAGCGGGGCCTGCGCCAGGGCCGCCAGCAGCGCCTCGACCGTGGCGGCGTGGTGCGCCTGCGGATTCTCGGCGGCGGCGGCCCGCGACTCCGCGCCGACGAAAAAGACCTGCTCCAGGCCGCGGGTGGCGCGACCCATAGCCAGATGCAGGACCTCAGACTCGAGGCCCAGCTCGAGCATGTCGCCCAGGATGGCAGTATGCGGCCCTGGAAAGGCGGTTAGTGTCTGCAGTGCTGCTGCCAGCGAGGCCGGGTTGCTGTTGTAGCTATCGTCGATCAGCGTAAAGCTTGGAAGGGTGTGGATCTGCAGCCGACCGGGCTCGAGCCGAACCGCGCTTAGCCGCGCCGCCGCCTGCGCCGGCTCGACGCCGAAGGCCTGGGCCAGCGCCATGGCCGCGACGGCGTTGCGCGCCATCACCGGGCTCGGATAAGGGAGCCAGAAGCGCACGCCCAAGATTTCGAGTTGCTGCCGGGCAGCTTCGCTCCTAATTACCCGCCCGGTCACGTCGCAACCCACATCGCTATCGAGCCCGTAGACGATGCTATGGGCCCGCAGTCCGGGCAGCAGATAAGGTAATGCCGCTGCGCTGACCCAACCGCGGGCGGCGGCCGGGAGCTTGCACTTCTCGGCGGCTACCTGCCTTATATCGCCCAGGCCGCTTAAGTGGCTGGATGCAATCAACGTTAGGACGCTATGGGTGGGTTTAGTGAGCGCGATCAGGGCGTCCATGTCGCCTACGCGGTCGATGCCGAGCTCGAGCACCAAGTAGCGCGGCGGCTTAAGCCAGGCCGCAATGAGCGTCTGCGCCAGGGCCAGGGGGGTGTTGAGGTTCCCTGGGGTGGCGGCCGCCTCCAGCGCGGCGCTGATCATCGCCTTGGTGCTGGTCTTGCCAGCGGAGCCGGTCACTGCGATGATCGGTACGGCTAGCTGCGACCGGGCCAGGGCCCCGGCCTTAAGCAGCAGCCCGGCTGGATCGGGCACCGTCACCCCGCGCGGATGGGGCCGATCTGCCACGATAAAGGCGGCTCCCTTTGCAAGGGCCTCAGCGGCATAGTCCAGGCCGTGCCGGCTAGCGCCGGGGAGGGCGAAGAAGGCGTCGCCGGGGCGGACCTGAGCGGAGTGAAAAGCTACCCCGTGCGCCGGCGGTAACTCGCCAGCGGCACTGCTACCGCCTCCCAGGGCAGCCAGCCAGGCGGCGGTGACCATCATCCCCTCACGTCACTAACCAGAGCCAGCACTGCGGGGGTGGAGAGGGCATTGTTGAGCAAGTTACACATATTACACACTATACACCCGTTCACCGCTGCTGCACCAGGCGGGTCGGTTGCGGCGGCAGGCCCCACAGCGCGACGGTCTCGCTGGCGATGGCGTGAAAGATCGGGGTGATCACCAGCACGCTAAGATTACCGATTTGGGGGCGCTTGAGGTAGATCACCATAGTGACGCGGGGGTTATCGGCCGGGAAGATGCCGGCAAAACCCATTGCGAACTCCCCTGGCAGGTATCTCCCCTGCTCAGCGTCAAAGATGTTGGCGGTGCCGGTCTTGCCCGCTAAGGGGATACCGGGGACCGCTGCGCGCCGGGCGCTGCTGCTTTCGACGGCAAACACCAGCATGTTCCGCACGGCCCTGGCTACCTCAGGGCTGATGACGCGCTGCGGCTTATCCCAGGGCTCGTCCTCCAGCAACCGCGGCGGCACCAGCAGCCCGTCGTTGGCAAAGATGCTGTAGGCCACGGCCAGCTGCAAGGTGGTAGTCGACAGGCTCTGGCCGATCGACACCGAAGCCTGGTCTTGTGGCACCCAAGAGGTCCAGGGGTTAATCGCACCGCGGCGGGTGAAGCTGTGCCGCAGGCCGACCTCGCGCCCGAAACCGAACCGCCGCAGCCAGTCGTGAAGCTCCTCGGGGCTGAAGCGCTGGGCCAACCTGATCAGGCCGATATTGCTGGAGTAGCGCAAGATCTCAGCCACACTCAGGGTCTGGTCGTGCTGGATCACATCCCGGAAGGTCTGCCCCCCCACGCGCAGAGCCCGCTCGAGCGTCAGCACCTCGTTCGGGGCCAGCCGCCCGGCCTCAAGTAGCGCGGCGATCACGAATGACTTGAAGGTTGAACCCGGCTCGAGCTGCTCAAGGAAGGCCTTGTTGACAAGGCTGCTGCGATCTCGCACCTCGCGCTGGCGGTTGGGATCGAACTCCGGGTAGCTCGCCGCCGCCAGGATGCGGCCGGTACCGGCCTCGATCATCACTACCGTGCCGCTCAGGGCTTGATGAGCCTCTACCGCCGCTCTCAGCTCGGCCTGGGCCACCGCCTGGATCTTGGGGTCGATCGTTAGCGTGACGGTTTCACCGCGCTGCAACCGGCTATCTAGCGTTAGCTCGAGCCCCTCTAAGCCGAACCGCCCATCAGGCTGCACCGCCCCGCTGAAGCCGACCAGGTGCGCTGCCAGCGTACCTTGCGGATAACGCCGGTTCTCTACACTCCCTTCCGCCAGGATGGTGCCATCAGCCGCCAAGATGGCTCCCCGCCGCGGAGACTCGGCCAGCGCCTGGGGCCACTGCGGGAGCGACATCTGCAACGAGGCGAAGCCGTACAAGGCCGCCAACAGCGGTAAGATCAGCAGGCCAAGGAAGAGCAACTTGCGGTGCAGCCGCAGCTCTTGCTCTGGGGTGGGGGGTTTTAGCGCCATACGGTATAAACCTCCAAACCCCGTTCCGGGACAGGGAGGATGGGGGGTGGTACCGGAGCCACGTCGCGGACCTCTCTAGCGTTAGGAACAGCGATCATGCCGCGCTGACGGGCCCATTCGCGCACCGCCAAGGCGCCGGTGATGCTGGCGCTATCGCGCCGCAGATCGCTAAGCGTTACCTGCAACACGGCTTTTTGGGTCATCAATGCGACCTGTTGGCGATAGAGCTGCTGATTGGCGGCCCCCAGACCGGCCAGCACCAAGAGCAGTCCGAGATAGAGCAGAAAGAGCCGTTGCGTGCGCCGGGTCATGATGTCTCGCCACGCCTTTCAGCGCTGCGCAGCTTGGCGCTGCGCGCGCGGGGGTTGGCCTCAATCTCGGCCCTACTGGCCGTGAGTGGCCGTTTGTGTAGCGCCTCAAGCTGCGTGCTGGCGCGAATAAAGCGCTTAACGATGCGGTCCTCTAAGGAGTGGTAGCTAATGACTACCAGCCGCCCACCCGGCAACAGGCAGCGCTCGCTCCCGGCCAGCGCCGTTTCGAGGGCACCCAGTTCGTCGTTAACGGCGATGCGCAGCGCCTGAAAGGTGCGCCGCGCCGGGTGATCGCGCCGCGGGCCACCAGGATAAGCGCGCTGGATGATCTCGACCAGCTGCTCGGTACGGGTGATTTGCGCCTCGCTGCGCGCCGCGATAATGGCTCTGGCGATGCGCCGGCTGTAGCGCTCCTCGCCGTAGCGATAGAGCAGCTCGGCTAACGTTTCGGTATCGTAGCTATTGACAATATCGGCAGCGGACTCCCCGTGCCGACTCATACGCATATCCAGCGGACCGCTCTCCCGAAAGGCAAAACCACGCTCGGCTTCAAGCTGCATGCTGGAGAGGCCGAGATCGAGCAGTACCCCCGCCACACCCATTAACCCAGCCTCCTGGACAACCCCCGCCAGCTCCTCAAAGTTGGCTTCTACCCAGCGGAACTGGCTCCCCGCCGGAACGGTGAGCAAGTCGGCATAGCGGCGCGTACCGGGATCTCGGTCGATGGCCAGCACTGAGCCGCCCGCCTGCAAGATGGCCCAAGAGTGCCCACCCGCGCCAAAAGTGCCATCTAGGTACCAGGCACCGGGCTGTACAGCCAGAGCGGTGAGGCACTCTGCCACCATCACCGGAGTATGCGCCGGCATCAGCCCACCAGCTCCCGCAGCAGCTCCGGCGCCGGCGGCTCACTCTGCACCTTGGCTAGGTTGGCCAACCACCGCGCCTCGCTCCAGATTTCCAGGCGGTTGGGTGCTCCAGCGATAACGACGTTGGTGTCGAGATCGGCGAACGTGCGCAAGGTAGCGGGCAGCGTGATTCGCCCGGCGTTGTCGATCTTGGCCTTGGCGGCACCGGAATAGAAGAAGCGGACGAAATTACGCGCCTCGGCATCGGTCAGCGGCAGCTCGGTCAGCCGCTCCTCGATGCGCCGCCAGGCGGCTAGCGGGAAGATATAGAGGCAGCCTTCCATGCCGCGGGTCAGCACCATGCCGTCATCGACGAACTCCCGAAACGGCGGCGGGACGATCACCCGTCCCTTGTCATCCACCGCATACTGGAACTCGCCGAACGGCATCTCCCACTGACCTCCCACTGCGTAGTGAGGCTCTTCTAGCCGGGAATCCGGCTTTTTGCCTCGGCTAACGCCTCTTTCACCCTAAGTCAATCTATCACACTCTTCCCACAATCTCCCACCATCTCCCACCATCTTACTCAAAAGCTGGCAAAATACTAGTGGGTTTCCCACTTGTGCTCCACTTATGGGGGTTATGGGTTGGAGGTTGGGTGTCGCGAAAAACGGGAAATGATCGTTGCTGACGCAATACTAGCACCTTTGGGCATCAGCTCGGAGCGCCCACGGGCGGCAAGACACTCGGCCGGGAGCGGCTCCTCACCTGCTCAAAATCTGTCTAATGTTGAGCGTTTCAGCAGGCCGACAACAGGTTGCAGGTAGTAGGTCGTGGGCAGTGGGATGTGGGCAGTGAGATGTGGGCAGTGGGAAACAACCCACTACCCTTTCTGACCAGCTAGCTGCACCCGTGCGGAGTATAGACAAGCGTTTTAGTCGGCAGCCGGGCCGGCCAGCCTCTCCCCCGCCTTGCTTCGCGACCTTAACAGCGCTATAGCCAGCGTCAATAGGCCGAGGCCTACTAACGGGATGAGGAGCCAACCGACCGCAGTGACCCCTGAAGCGCCCAGATACGAGTAAAGCAACGTCGAGGGGATCGATCCCAGCGCGATGCTGATGAGAAAAACCCGCCAGCGTAAGGAGGTTAACCCGGCGGCATAGCTGATCACGTCGGGATTAACAAAGGGGATCAGTCGGGCGATCAAGACTGCATAAAGGCCGTGCCGCACAAAGAAACCGTCGGTCGCCTCGAGTGCGCGCCGGGTGGCCAGACGCTCGACTACCGGGCGCCCCAAAATCCTGGCGATGCCAAAGCAGATGGCCGAGGCCAACAGCGCTGAGCTGAAGGTTAGCATGACCCCCCACCAGAAGCCGAAGACGAAGGCATTAACGAAAGTAACCACAAAGCTTGGTAGTGGGGCAAGGACCGAGGTGATGATTTGCAGCAGCACCGACACCACCACCGCCCACGGCCCGAAACTGAGTAAGTACTCTCGCAGGGGGGCAATATCCGCCCTCACAACCAGCGCTACCGCCTCATTGACCGCCGCGCGCAACTCCGGCTGTAACAGGTAGGCGGCCAGCGCTGCCAGTACCGCCGTTACCACGGCCAAGCGGGGGAGCACTAACTATAGCCTCTCGCCGGTAAGCCAGAAGATAGTGTGCTCGTTGACGTTCTCCAAATGGTCGCCCAGGCGCTCTAAGTACCGCCCCACATTCATCAGCTTCAAAGCCGTGGTGATCACCTTGGGATTCTCCATCATATAGGTCAGCAGCTCCCGCTGGATCTGCTGGTACAGATCGTCGATCTCGTCGTCCATAGTCAGCCCCTGCTGTGCCGCCCCGACATCCCCCTCGGCAATCGCCTGCATGGTCTTCTCGATCATCGCGCTGAGCACGACAAAGATCCGCTGCATATCGGTGTACTTCTTTAACGGCGGTTGGGTCGCCA
>JAGXSO010000106.1 GCA_018333775.1 Truepera sp. | reverse complement strand
GCTCGAGCCACGGCGCTGCCGAGCCGTCCAGGACCGGCAGCTCCGCGCCGCTCACCTCGATCAGCAGATCTTGCCACCAACCGGTGATATACAGCGCCGCCAGCAGGTGCTCGACCATCGCTAGGCGCAGGCTGCCATCGCCCAAGACGGTACAGCGCGGGGTAGCCACCACGTTCTTGAGGATTGCTGGCAGCTCATGTCTGCCGCGTTTAAAGCGCACCGGGCCCGGCTCACGATATAAGCGGACCCGGCAACTCGCGCCGCTGTGCAGGCCGGGCCCAACGATCACGCCCGACCCTTAAACCAGGCCCACAGCTTCTCTAACTGCCCCACCAGGTAGCGTTCGCGCAACCACTGGCGGTAGGGCTGGGCCGGACTGCCGATCCAGGTCTCACCTGCCGGGACGTTCTTAGAGACCCCGGCCTGAGCGGCGATACGCGCCCCGGCGCCGATGGTCAGGTGATCGGCTACTCCCGCCCCGCCGCCGATGATCACGCCGTTGCCGACTCGGGCGCTACCGGCGATCCCGACCTGGCCTACAATTAAACAGTCGGTGCCGATCTGGACGTTATGGCCGATCTGGCAGTGGTTATCGATCTTAGTGCGGGCGCCGATGCGGGTAGCATCCAGGGTGCCCCGGTCGATGCAGGTGTTGGCGCCAACCTCCACCTCATCACCGATCTCGACCGTGCCGAGGTGGTGGATCTTCACCGCGCCGCTGTGGCCGGCAGCGTAACCGAAGCCGTCAGCGCCGATTACCGCGCCGCTGTGGACGATCACCCGGCGGCCCAGCGTGACCCCGTCGTAGAGCGTAACGTGGGCGTGCAGCCAGCACCCCTCGCCGAGGCTCGTCCCCACACCGATAACGGAGTGCGGGCCGATGCGGCAGCCCGCGCCGATCACCGCGTGCGCCTCGATCACCGCCCCGGCAGCGATGCTTATCCCCGGGCCGAGCTGGGCGCTAGGGTCGATAACGGCCTGCGGGCTGATACCGGCGGTGGGCTTCGGACGCGAGTCGAACAGCGCTGTGAGCTGTGCTAAGGCCAGGCGCGTATCGGCCACGCGGATGGCGGTGATCGGGGGCGGGCCTTCGAAGGTAGCAGGGATCACCGCCACCGCCACCCCCCGCGCGGCGAGGTCGGCAAGCTGCTCCGGCTTCGCTAATACCACCACGGCGCCTGGACGGGGCGCATTCACCGAAGCCAGGCAGCTAACGGTGGTAATCGGCCCCACCAGCTCCCCTCCCAGCCGGTGCGCCAGATCGTCGGCGGTGAACACGCTAGCGCACCCCCGGATCGGGCCTGGGGAACGGGTCGCTCGGCTCTTCATCCTCGTCGGGCTCCGCCGGGGCCGGCTCCTGAGGGGTCGGCACTTCGCCGTTGCCGACGGTGAGAGTCAGGGTCTGGCTACCCTGAATTAACAGCTCGAAGCTCTGGCGCAGGAGCTGCTGCCGCTCGCCATCGACAAAGGTATCGACCACTAGCTCGCGTGCCTGCACCTGCTCGCGCAGGCTGATCAGCAGCTCGCTAAACGACAAGATCGGATCGCCCTCGCCCTCCTCCTCGGGCACCAGCCCGCCGCGGAAAGATAGCTCTAGCGGCCCCGGTGCTAGCTCACGGGGCAGCGGAATGGTAAGGGTGCGCACTAACGGCTCGGCGCGGAAGGGTTGTAACCGCAGATGTACCCGCGCGAAGCCGCCGGGCTGGACCTCCTCATCTTCGGCCACGACCTCGATGATCTCGGCGTAGCGCTGTTGCTGCGAAAGCGCGATGCTGAGGCTAAGACCGGTGACAGCCGGATCAGCAAAGATGTTCTCAGCGAAGATAGCCAGCGGCGCGGCAGCCAGCCCGGCGGTAGCGGCAGCGATGTCGCTGGGGTGAGTGATCTGCTCGAGCACCCGGAGCGTATCGCCGTTGGCTAGGCCGATCTCCCAAGTCAGCTCGGCGGTGCCGGCGGAGAGCTGCCATAGCGCCTGATCTAAGGTCTGCAAGGTGGCGCTGGCCAGCAAGGGGGCATAGAAGCGCTCATCGCTGGTGACCTCGAAGCGCTTGCTGGTGGCGCCCGGCCCGGTGAGGTTTAGCGTGACCGGGATGAAGTTGGGCCGCGCTCCTACCCGCCCGCTGATGGCCTGAGGCCGGTCTTGGGTGATAGCACCCAGAATGCGCTGCCCGGAATCGGCCAGTTTAAACGGGACCACCGGACTGCTGACGATATAGGTGACATAGGCCGGAGCCAGCGCGAAGGAGACCTCCCCCCGGCCGAGCAGCGGGTGCCCGAAAGCATAGAGCATCTCGCCATCGATCAGCGTGACCGTGCCGACAGCCGCGATGGTCACGTCGCCGCGCACCAGCTGCACGCTCACTGCGCTGCCGGGTTGCAGCGTAAAGGCTTCGTCTTGGGCGGCGCTGACCCGACCGGCCTGTACCGGGAAGGGGGCTACTCGCTGATCGGTAAAGAGCGGCGCTAAGTGCTGGCTCGCCCTGGCCGATACCCCGGATAACAGCAGCGGTGTAGCCACCGCTACTGGCGGGCCGTATGCCTTGCGCAGCGCCTGATACAGCTCACCGCCGAAACCCACCACCTGTGGCGCCCGGCCTAGCATCACCTCAGCCGGGGTGACTAGCGCGATGCGAGTATCGCTGTGGGGGAAGATATAACCGATGGCGCCAAGCAGCGCGTCACCCCCCCGGTAGGGGAGATAGACCGGGCTGCCGCTCATCCCCGCCGCCACTCCACCGGACGCTTCGATAAACGGGCCGCCGGCTCGCACCAGCACCAGCGGGAAGCCCAGCCCTACATCGTGCTGGAGGGCGATAACTTCGATGGTAAAGCGCTCTATGACGTTCCCCGGCCCAGCGGTCAGGGCGTAGCCTTGCTGCCCCGGCGCTAACGCGCTCAAGGGGAAGATCGGTGTGGCCCAGGCTGCACTCAGAAGGCCCAGACAGAGCGCGGCAAAAAGATGGCGCTTGATCATAAAGCCATTCTTACCGTACCGTTGCCAGAGCAGTGTGAGATAGGCGCTAGCGGCGCAAGAAGTTATCCGAGATCAGCGCATCCTGCAAGACATGGATCATATCGAGCGCGCGCCCGGTGCCGAGCGCCACGCAGTCTATAGGGTTATCGGCGACTGCTACCGGGATGCCGGTGGCTTGCCTGAGCAACGCATCGAAGTTGTGCAAGAGCGAGCCGCCGCCGGTCATGATGATGCCGCGGTCGATCACATCGGCTACCAACTCGGGGGGTGCTATCTCCAGCACCCGCCGTACCCCATCAGAGATCCTTTGGAGCGACTCCTTGAGCGCTTCGACGATGTCCTCGGTATTGACAGTAATCGTTTTGGGCAAGCCGTTGATCAGGTCGCGCCCGCGCACCTCGATCTCGCGCACCTCCTCAGGCCGGTTGATCATCGCTGCGCCGACCTTGATCTTGACCTCCTCAGCGGTGCGGTCGCCGATGAGCAGATTCTCCTTGTGGCGGATGTAGCGCACGATCGCTTCGTCGAACTCGTTGCCGGCGATGCGCAACGACTCGGAGACTACGATGCCGCCCAGGCTGATAATGGCGATATCGCTGGTGCCGCCGCCAATATCGACGATCATCGAGCCAGTCGGCTCGGCGATATTGATCCCGGCGCCGATCGCGCCGGCCAGTGGCTCCTCGATCAAGAACGCCTTGCGCGCCCCGACCTCGCGGGTGGCTTGCAGCACGGCGCGCTTTTCCACCTCGGTGACGCCTGAGGGGACGCAGACCATGATGTGCGGCTTAAAAAAGCGCCCCGGACCGGTAATAACCTTCCTAACAAAAGCCTTAAGCATCTTTTCGGTCAGATCGTAGTCGGCGATTACCCCGTCGCGCATGGGCTTGACCGCTATGATGTTGCCCGGCGTGCGCCCGAGCATCCGGTAGGCTTCGTTGCCGACCGCCTTCATCTCGCCGGTATCGCGCACCATGGCGATTACCGAAGGTTCGTTGAGCATAATGCCCTTCCCCTTGACGTAGATGAGTACCGTGGATGTGCCCAGGTCCACACCGATCTCCTGCCAGAGTCTAAACATGCCTTCTCCAAACAAGCGCCCGTGCGTTACTGTGGCGTTATTAGGCGCGCCTCGTTGCCGGCTATGCAGCCGGCATGACGGCGCAGTATACCGCAGTTAGGCGCTGCCCCCCGGACTGCTACTGCGCCTCCAGAAAACTGCGGACCTTCAGCGGCGCGAAGTTGGCCAGCACGTCGTAGTGCCTATCCAGATGCCAGAGCTCGAGCCTTTGCTGCATGGCCGCCTGGACCTCGGAGCAGGTCCTAGCCGGCCAGTTGCGCCGAGAGCGCCTCGGGCGTGGTGACCGGCAAGCGGCAGGCGCCCCCTTGGCAGACATACGCAGTGGCCTTGCCGCCAAGGCGCTCCTTACCCTGCAAGAAGGGGAACCGCGCTACTAGGGGATCACCGGGGCCTTCGATCAGCGCGATGGCTACCTGCGGGAGCGGCTGCGCCTCCAGAACGGCCAGCAGCGCTTGCGTGTCTTCGCTCTCCCGGTCGCCGACGATGGCGATTTCGCGCGGCGGCTCGAGCAACTCCTGCATGACGCAGAGCAAAGCGCCAAAGCCGCTCGGCTGGCGGCCGACTGCCTCCAGGAGCGGTTTGATGGCCGCTGTGGCCAGCGCCTCCCATGCGGCGTTGCCGGTGTAGCGTGCCAGCTTCAGCAGCAGCTCGGCGGCAGCGGCGTTCTCGCTCGGGTTGGGGGAGTCGAAGTAGTTCTTGGGGCGGATGAGCAGCGGCTCGGCGTCAGCGGCAGTGCTGAAGAAACCGCCCTCAGGGTCGCGGAAGCGTCGGATGATGGTTTCGGCCAGCTCCAAGGCCAGCAGCAGCCATTGACGGTCAAAGGTGGCGCGGTAGAGCGCTAACAGCCCGAGGCCGTAATAGGCGTAGTCTTCTAACAGCCCGGCAATTTTGGCCTGGCCGCTGGTAAAAGTGTGCCGCAGCCGCCCGTCTCGGTACAGCTCGCGGCGGATAAATTCGGCGTTGGCCACAGCTAAGCCGAGGTAGTCCTGGTGCTTGAAGATGCGCCCGGCATCAGCTAGAGCTGCCAGCATCAAGCCGTTCCAGCTACTCAGGAGCTTGTCGTCGAGGCCGGGCCGGATGCGTTGCTCCCTGGCCTCGAACAGCGTCCGTTTGATCTGGGCGAGCTTATGGTCAAGCGCCTCCAGGCTCAAGCCGAAACGCTCGGCCACGGTCTCCTGGCTATGGGGCAGATGGAGGATGTTGCGCCCCTCAAAATTGCCCATCGTCGATACTCCGTAGTAAGCCTTGGCCAGCCTGGCGTCTTCGCCCAGCAGGCCCTCGAACTCCACCTCGTCCCAGAGATAGAATTTGCCTTCCTCGCCCTCGCTATCGGCATCGAGCGCGCTATAGCAGCCGCCCGAAGGCTCTAGCATCTCGCGCCGTACCCAGTCGATGGTCTCCTCGACCACCTGCTTATAGCGTGGCTTGCCGGTGAGCTGGTAGGCTTCGCTGTAGCGCTGGATCAGCTGGGCGTTGTCGTAAAGCATCTTCTCAAAGTGCGGTACCAGCCAGCGCTCATCGACGCTGTAGCGGGCGAAGCCGCCGCCCAAGTGGTCGTAGATGCCGCCTGAGGCCAGCTGCTCGAGGGTGTAAAGGGCCATCTGGCGGCCCTCACCCCCTTGGCGCAAGAGGAAGCGCAGGACGCTGTGCGGTGGGAACTTGGGCGCTCCTCCAAAGCCGCCATAGCGCGAATCGAAGCTCTTTGTTAGCGCTGTGAGGGCTTCGTCTAGCACCGCCTTATTCAGCTCCCCCTGGGCGCCGGGGAGGTTTGAGAGCCGGCTTAAGTACTGCGTCAAGCTTTCGGCAGACTCAATCACCTCAGCGCGGCGGTGCTGCCAGGCCGCTTCCAAACTCACAATAACCCGCTTGAAGCTAGGACGGCCAAAGCGATCCTCCGGCGGAAAGTAGGTGCCACCGAAAAAGGGCTTGCCGTCGGGGGTCATCACCACCGTCATAGGCCAGCCGCCCTGGCCGGTCATAGCCTGCACGGCGCTCATGTAGATAGCATCGACATCGGGGCGCTCCTCGCGGTCGACTTTGACGTTGACAAAGGTGCGGTTCAGCAGCGCCGCCGTTTCAGGATCCTCGAACGACTCGTGGGCCATCACGTGGCACCAGTGGCAGGCCGAGTAGCCGACCGAGAGCAAGATCGGCTTATCCTCACGCCTGGCCTTGTCAAACGCCTCCTCGCCCCAGGGATACCAGTCCACCGGGTTGTGGGCGTGCTGCAACAGATACGGGCTGGTTTCATAACTGAGGCGGTTGTTCATGCCTTACCCTAGAGGATTTAGCGCCGGGGGATGTCATACAGGGCACAAGCAAGAGTTGCGCTGTATGAGGGTAACGATTGACGACGCTGTTTCCTTTACCGCCACGAGGGCGCTGCCCGGACGGTCGACTTTATCCTCAAGCGGCGCTGTGCTAGCATAAGCTATGAAACTCCTGCTAACTATCGTTCAGGATGCGGATGCTAACGGGTTGCAGCGAGCGTTGATCGAAAACGGCTTCCAATCGACCAAGCTTGCTTCCACTGGGGGGTTTCTGCGTGAGGGTAACACCACGCTGCTGATCGGCCTTGAGGATCACGATGTGGAGCGCGCCAAGGAGATCATCCACGCCACCTGCCGCGAGCGCGTCAAGGCAGTGACTCCTAGCCCGTCGATCACCGATATGCAAGAGGGCTACTTGGCCATGCCGATGGAGGTGACGGTCGGCGGGGCGGTGGTGTTTGTGCTAGGCGTCGAAGAGTACGCTAAGCTCTAGCTTTAAGTGGTCAGCGGCACGCTCAAGATCGGCACCGGACTGCTGCGGATCAGCCCGTCGGCGCGGCTGCCGAACAGCAGGCCAATCGCGGCGCTGCGCCGCTTGACGCCGATGGCAATAACATCGGCCCCTTCCTCAAGAGCTAATCGGGGGAGGATGCTGACCGGGTCGCCTTCGCGCAGGAGGTGATGCACCTTGCGCTCGCAGGCCAGCGCCTCGAGCTTCTCC
The DNA here is from genome assembly GCA_018333775.1 of Truepera sp. The sequence continues at coordinate 10,621 of JAGXSO010000106.1, read as the reverse complement.
ACAGCCTCGCGGGTCTGCGCCAGCGGTTGCGGCCCCTTACTGACCAGCACGTGAGCTAGCGATAACGCCAGCTTGCCCCGCTCCGCCAGGGCACAGCACCACCGCCAAGCGTTCTCCGCCGCGGAGCTGAAATCGGTGGCAACCAGGATCCGCTGTACGGTGGTGGTTTGCGCCTCGTCGCGCACGGTCAGCACCGGGGTAGGGCTGCGGCGCACCAAGCGCCCGGCTACTCCACCCAGAAAGAAATTGTCCAGGCGGTTGGCACCGTGCGCTCCCATCACGATCAGGTCGAAGTTAGGGGCGAGCTCCAACAGCTCAGGGAGCGGCCTCCCCCAGCGGAGTTCACTGCTTCCACCCGGTGGCGTGAGGTTGGCCAAGCTCTCGCGCAGTTGCCGCACCGCCTCGCTGCGCTGCTCTTCAAGCAGTTTGAGCAAGTCTGGATTGAGGTTGACCACGTAGGGCCCGAACGAGCTCTCGGTGTAACGCTCTTGGACATGGACGACGTGAACCGTGGCGCCTAAGCGCTCACTTAAGTCTAGCGCCAGGGCTCGAGCCTTCTCGGCGGTATGCGAGAAATCGGTGGGGTGCATGATCCTCATGGCGCCTCCTTGCCAGGCAGCACAGCCACCCACTGAAGCGGGGCGCTGTGGCCTATGTTGCTGGCTAAGGCTAGTATAGCGTAAAGAGGGCGGGACATTTACCCTCTGGCTGATGCCCCGCTTGTTGAGTCAACAGGAACGGATCGATAACGATTTGTGTTAAACTAAGTCAGCCGCCCGCTACCTGCCCAAGCAGGTTGGGCACGCTAGAGTGCAGCAAGCGGTTGGGGAAGGTCTGGTCATGGACGATGTACGCACCTTACTAAGGCATCACGGACTTCGCTACAGCAAGCCGCGTGAGGCGATTCTGTCCTATTTTGCCGAGCGAGATTCGCATGTTAGTGCCGAGAGCCTCTACCTAGCGCTCAAGCAACGTGGCGAGCAACTCAGCCTCTCTACCGTCTACCTGAACTTGGGAGCACTCAAGGAGGCCGGACTGATACGCGAGCTGGGTGGGATTTCGGGCGAGGCGTTCTATGACAGCAACATCTCGCCACACTACCACCTGGTCTGTAAGGGCTGTGGCGCCGTGGAAGATCTGCCGCTCGAGGTGCTTGACGGCACCGTGGTGACACAACGTGTCAAGGAGCACGCCGAGGAGCACTCGGGCTGGCGCCTTGAAGAGCCTAAGCTGACCATCCTCGGCGTCTGTCCGGACTGTCAGGCTCCACAGGCTTGAAGGCTAGATTAGGCCTAGCGCCTGTGCCTTAACGGTGGCCTGCAGGCGGCTGCTTACTGCCAGTTTGCTGTTGATATTCTTGCTATGGGTCTTGACGGTGTTAAGCGAGATATCAAGCCGTTTGGCGATAGCCTTGTTACTGAGTCCGGCGGCTATTAACCGCAACACTTCCAGCTCGCGCTCGCTTAGGGGCTCGAGCCCCCCCAAGGGAGCAACCGGATAGCGTTGCTCGAAGGCGCTAAGGAGTTGGCTCGGTATGACTAGCGGTGCATCACTCGCCAGCAGGCGAGCGAGCAGCGCCTCGGTGGTCAGCGCCGACGCGTCGGGAGTTCCGACCAAGCCGCTGAGCACCCGGCCGATCGCCGCCTGGCGCGGATGAGCCTCGAGCAAAGCCGCAGCGCGTGCCATAGCCCCAGCCTGAAGGGCATGGTAAAAGGCCAGCACCGCGGGGCCGTTGCTCTCGAACCACTGGCTGGCCCTAAGGTGCAAGGCTGGCGGCAGCGACGGATCGGCCTGGTTGAGGCGTTGCCGCAGCAGATCGGCAAAAAAAGGATGGTAGCGATACCACTGCCGTTGAGTATCAAGTGCGGTAATAAATAGATTCTGGCGCTCGAGCGCCTCGAGCCGTGCCTGGCTGTTGCTTAGACCGGTGACCGCGTCGCAGAGCGGCCCCGATAGCCTGGACAGTACCGAGCTGAGCAGCAAAAAGTTCTGCACCGCCACGGGCTGCTTGATCAGCACCTCTTCAGTTAGATAGTCAAGCACATAGCGGTCGGTGCCGGTGAACTGCTCGATGTAAGCAGTAACGTTAGTGCGTCCCCGCAAAGAGAGCGCGGCTAGCTGCAAGCCGGCAATCCAGCCTTCGGTGCGCTCGGTCAGTGCCCGCACGTCTGCTGCCGAGAGTCTGATAGCCATCACCGAGTCCAGAAAGTCGACCGTCTCAGCCTCATCAAAGCGCAAGTCGGCGGTCCGCAGTTCGGTCAGCTCGCCCCGCGCCCGCCAGCGCGCCAGCGGCAGCGGCGGGTCGCTGCGGCTGCTGATGAGCAGGTGTAGGGGCGGTGGGAGGTGCTCGAGCATAAACTCGACGATGGCATGCGCGGCGGGGTTGGTGATCAGGTGGTAATCGTCCAGTACCAGCGTAAGTCGCTCCTCGTGGTTAGCTAGATCGTTGAGCGCTGTGGTGATGACCGCCTGTTGATCGCGGTCCATGGCTGCCAGCGTCTCGCTCGAGCGCCGCAAAGCCGCCACCAGATAATGCAAGAAGCGCTCCGGGTCGTTGTCGGCCTCATCTAGCGAGAGCCACGCCACGGCCTGCCGGGTCTGGGCTGCCCAGTCGCTGAGCAGCGTGCTCTTGCCGTAGCCGGCCGGAGCGCTAAGCAGCGTGAGACGCAGAGCGGTAGCCCTTTCCAACGCTGCTACCAGGCGAAAACGGCTCACCCGCCGGGCTTTAACCGGCGGAGGCCGCAGCTTGGTAGTGAGCAGCGCGGGCACGCCATCAAGTATAGCCGACCCTCTCGCTTTACCCCGGTGTCAAGTGGTATGGTAACGCAACTTATGGGACCGACGGAGGGGCCACGCCCAAAGCCCGGCATGAAGGCGTTCCGCTTGATCTGGTTCGGGCAGTTAGTGTCGATCTTCGGCAGCGAGGTGACCATCTTTGCCCTGGCCATCTGGGTCTGGCAGGAGACCGGTCAGGTCACCGCCCTGGCACTGATACCAGTTTTTGGCTGGCTGCCGGGGCTGCTTTTTGGGCCGCTGGCCGGTGCCCTGGTCGACCGCTGGAATCGCCGCCTGGTGCTGATGCTATCAGATGGCGGCGCGGCTGCCATGACGCTAATGTTGCTAATTCTCTACCTCAGCGGCAACCTGCAGATCTGGCACCTCTACCTGGCGGCTGCGGTGGGGAGCCTGTTTTCTGCCTTCCAGTGGCCGGCGCTGTCGGCTACTATCAGCCTGATGGTCGACAAGGAGGACTACTCACGGGCTAACGGCCTGATGTCATTAGCCGAGTCGACCGCCATGATCTTAGCGCCGGTGGCCGGTGCTGTGCTGATCACCTTTTTAAATCTGGGTGATATCTTTTTTATCGACCTGCTCACCTTTTTGGTGGCCCTTACCACTCTGCTGATCGTAGCCATCCCCGAGCCTAAGCGCGAAGAGGCCCCCGAAGAGGCTAAGCTGCTCAGCTTGTGGGCCGACACCTGGTACGGCTTTGTCTATATCCTGCGCCGCCCGGGGCTGCTGGGCATCCAGCTCTTGCTATTCTCTTATAACTTCGTCAAGAGCTTCGGCTTTGCCGTGCTGGTGCCGATGGTTCTGGCCCGCAGCGGCGGGGATACCCTGGTGCTGGGCGCCGTGCAATCGGCTGCCGGCATCGGCGCGGTGGTGGGCGGTCTGATCCTGAGCTTCTGGGCCGGCACCAACCGCCAGATCCATGGGGTGCTGGGCGGCATCGTGCTGGCCAGCCTGTTCACCCAGGTGCTGTTCGGCCTGGCGAGCGAGGTGTTGCTGTGGAGCGCCTTCGCCTTTATCGGCACGGTCTTTAGGCCCTGGATCAACGCCGCCAACCAGGCTATCTGGCAGCGCAAGGTGCCGTCGGCGGTGCAGGGCCGGGTCTTTGGGGCGCGTGCTACCATCGCGCTGATCGCGCTGCCGCTGGGCTACCTGTTTGCCGGGCCGCTAGCTGACCACGTATTCGAGCCGGCCATGCAGCCGGGCGGCGCCTGGGCCGAGCTGTTCGGGCCGCTAGTCGGCGCCGGCCCCGGTTCAGGGATGGCGCTAATGACCGTCGGGGCCGGCATCATTACCGTGCTGATCGGAGTGGTGGGCTACTTCATCCGCCCCATCCGCCAAGTCGAGACTATCATCCCCGATCACGACACCTCGCCCAAGAAGACGCAAGCTGTAACTGCTTAAGCGCAACCAGAATGCTGTGCGTGACCTTTTCAATCTAGCGGGGATGGGGGCTTCGCCGTTGAGGATCAGCCTGGGTTGTGGCCAAAGCCGTTACAGAAACGGGGTGTAGGGGCCTGCAAAGCCCATGTCTTGCAAGCGTGGGAGGTAGCCGCCCGGCCAGTAGCTAGTGGCTTGTCGCATGTGGGACAACCCGACTAGCTACAGGCTACAAGCCACATGCCCTGCTAGTGATCCTTACGGCTCCCCACAAGAGTCCCACGTACTTTAGTGGGAGTGTCAATCGAAGCGGACCTCAAGCACCTGGTACGCCATCTGGCGGCTCCCGAGCTGCAAAACGACCTGCTCGCCGACCTGACGGCCCAGCAGCGCCTGACCCAGCGGCGATTCGTCTGAGATGCGCCCGTTAAGCACGTCGGCTTCGTGGGTACCGACCAGCTGGAAGATAGTCCGCTCGCCCTGCGCCTCGAGCACCAAGGTGGCGCCTAGAGCTGCCTTGAACGGGCCGACCTGGCCGCTTGGCTCGATAATCACGGCGCGGTGCAGCAGCTCTTCTAAGTCGGCAATGCGGGCCTCGTTGGCGCTTTGCAGCAGGCGGGCCTCGTCATAGGCGGCGCTTTCGCGCAGGTCGCCGTCGGCCAGGGCGGCACCCATGTACTCCGACAGCTCCTGACGCTTAACTTCGGTCAGATACTTAAGCTCATCCTTGATCCCTTGCAGGCCTTTGGGAGTTAGATAAACCGGGGGTCTTTCAGCCATGGTCGCTCCTTAACCTCTGGGCTTCGGGTGAGAGTGCAGCGCAACCCGGCGCAATTATAAACCGCTGCTACCGGCTGTCAAGGTAGCCGCAGTTGAGCCAAGCTCTCCGCGACCTCCTCGCGCGGTAGGCCCCCGGCGGCGAGGAGATCATCGTCAAGGTTGAGAAGCTCGCGGTAGACCTGCTCGGCTAGCCGCAGCGTCTCGGGCGAGCGGTGGGGGAGTGTGGTCAGCAGGTAGAGCAGATCGTCTGCTTTAGCCCAGCGGCCCACCCGCAGGTAGTGGCTGACCAGGCGCCTTAGCAGCGGTGCGCTCAGACTCGCCTCATCCAGATAGCGCACCAGCCGCTCCAGCTCTTCCTGATAGGCTGCCGCCAGCTCCGGGTCGGTGGCAAACGCTTCTAGCATGAGCTGCAAGGCCTTATGTGCCCCGGCTGTATCGTCTTCCCCCTGAGCCGCCAGCAGCTCGGCCTCGCTGTAGAGCAACAGAGCGATAAGCAGGCCCCGGTCGGCGTCGAACAGCTCGGCAGTGCGCAGCAGAGCGATTAACTGCTCGGTCGGGAGGGCATGCAGCAGGCGCGAATCTGAGCCGGTATGGCGCACAAAGGCGTCGGCGAGTACGGCCTGGGCTCGAGCGTAGCTACCTTCATCTTTGAGGCGGGCGATCGTCCGGCGAACTTGACTAAGCTCCATAAAGCGCTGCAGGAGCGAGTTCTTGATGGGCATGGCTAAAGTCTACACCGTTGTCGACCGGTGAGCGTGGCCATACCTGCTATACTGTGGCTATGAATGAGCGTAGGGGACGCATCCTCGACCTGGTCGCCGAGGCCCATATCCACTCGGCGCGTCCCGTATCATCAGCGCTAATTGCCGAGCGGCTCAACGTCAGCAGCGCCACGGTGCGCAACGAGCTGGGCGTGCTGGAAGAGGAGGGCTACCTGCACCAGCCGCATACTTCTGCTGGCCGTGTGCCGACTCGGCTCGGTTATAGCCAGTACGCGCGCAAGCTCATCCCGCCCCAGCGCTTCTCAGCCGATCAGCAGGCGTTGGTCGAGGAGTACCTAAAAGGTGTCCACGGCGACGCGCTGCTGCAACAGGTGGCGCGCGCGGCGGCGGAGCTCTCCGGCTATGCGGTGGTGGTCTCGTTGCCGGCTGATGATCAGTTGTATGCGCTAGAGATCCACCTCTCGGCCTTATCGAGCAGCAAGTTGCTGGCGGTGGTGATCCTGGAGACCGGCCTACTGCGGCAGCTGTTTGTTGACCTCAATCCCACCCCTCCAGAAGAGGTACTGCGCGAGGCCGAGAGCTGCCTCAGACAGCTTACGGTCCCGATTGGCAAGGTGCCCGAGGCGCTCCGTGACATCGCTAAGCGCAGTAATCAAGGCGTAGCCCGCACCTTTGAGGCGCTGTTGAGCTGCTGGCCCACCATGATCGCCCCACAGCGCTTTCAGCAAGGGCTGGGCAACGTGCTGGCCGAACCCGAGTCGGCCGATCCGGAGTTTGTCCGCAGCCTACTGGAGCGCATTGAGCACCTGCCTGAAGCCAATCGCTACGACACCCCGGTGGTGATTGTGCTGGAGGGGGCGCTGGCGCTCGTCTCGGCGCCGCTGCCACTGGGGGCAGGACGCGCCGAACTATGGCTGCTAGGCCCGCTGCGCATGCGCTATCCCAAGGTGCTGACGGTAGCGCAAGGGGTGAGCGAGCTGGTGGCGCATAGCTTTGACCGTGAGACCGAGGCGGGCCTCAACTAATTCAACTTATGAACATCACCATCTTGCTTTTTGCTTCTTACCGCCATCAGGCGGGGGTGCGGCAACTGGCACTGGCGCTCCCTCAGGGGGCTACTGTGCGCGACGCCGCTAAGCGCCTCGAAGCGGACTACCCCGGCCTGTCGCTTAAGGGTGCCCTGTGTGCTGTTAATGAGCACTACGTCGCGCCGGACACGGCGCTGCACGAAGGCGACACCCTGGCCCTGCTGCCGCCGGTATCTGGCGGCGCCGGTGATCGCTTGCTGGTCACCGATGAAGCGCTGAAATTAGACGAGCTTATTCGCTATGTATCGGCGCCCGCCTATGGGGCGGTAGCCAGTTTTATCGGCACGGTCCGTTCGCCTAACCGCGGCAAGGCGGTGCATTTTGTTGACTACGAAGGCTACCAGGCCATGATTATCACCCAGCTTAAGCTAATCGCCGCCGAGTTGCGGACGAGCTTTTCGTTGGGGCAAGTAGCTGTGGCGCACCGGCTAGGGCGGCTAATCCCTGGCGAGGCGTCGATAATTATCGCCATCTCTTCGGTTCACCGCGCCGAGGCGTTGCAGGCGGTGCAGGCCTGCCTGGAGCACTGTAAGGTGCGGTTGCCGATCTGGAAGTACGAAGTCGGCGAGGCTGAGGCCGACTGGGTTAGGGGTGCTAGCAGCGCCGCCGAGACTATCTGAGCGCAGATATTTCACACCTTTTGGGTTGCTTAAGCTCTATGCTAAAAGGCACCGCTGCCTAGCGCAGCAGTGCGTAATCTCGCTATGATGAGGGCCATGACTAACCCGAAGCCAACCGCCTCAGTGCGGGAGGGTCATGCCTAACGAAGTCTATCTTCGCGCCCATCACGGGCTAACCAGCCTGGTATCGGCTAAGGCAGCCACCCGCTTGCTCGACGCCACCCTCCGCAGCCGCCGGCACTCGCCTGAGAACGTCGACGGCGAGTTGATGAGCCGCCTGTTGCTCGGCCCCATCCTGCGCGAACTCGAGAGTATTCTCCCCCAGGATGGCCTACGACACAACCTGGGCGGGCTGGCCCAACAACTGCGGCGGCTTAACGCCGCACCTAGCGCAGGGGCCGAGGCGCTCCCATTACCCGAGGCTATCGTCTACTTCGACAAATCCGCTCCGACGCTTCCCGCGGCCTTGCCGGCGGCTTCTGAAGCGGCGCTCGAGCGCTTCGTGCTGGCCTTTGCTCACCTTGATCACGTGCGGCAGGTAGCGGTGCTGCGTCAGGGTGGTGAGATTATCTTGGCGCGCGGTGAGGGTGTGGATCTTGCCACGCTGGCGCGGCTGGGCCTATTGGGGCTCAAGCTGCTCTCGCGCAGTGGCCGGCTGCACACTTACTATCTGGCGCACAGCCGCGGGCAGCTTTTTCTGTTTTCGCTCGGTGTTGATACAATAGTAGTTGTCGGGGCACCAGAGCTCACTATCGGGGCGGTGCTAGCCACTTATGCACGGCTCAAGGAGGAACTATGAAACGCATGATGTTGGCTGTCTGGCTGCTCGTTGGCTTAGTGCTGGCCCAGCTGGAGCCGCCGGACGACTTGCTAACGCGCTACGAGGCCGCCCTAGCCAGCCTTGAGCGCAGCGTCGCCACCCTGCCTGCTGACGGAGCCCAGAGCCTAGAGGCCTTAGAACGCGCCAACACGCTGTTCATCGGCTTGGCCGGAGAGACCGCCAGCGATACCTTAATCAGAGGCATGGAGGCGACTTTCGAGCAGGCCCGCACCGCCATCGGTCGGCGCAGCCCTACCGATCTGGCAGTCCAAACCACTGTGATTGCGGGCGGCTTTAAGCGCATCGTTTATGAGTCGGCGGTGCGCGCCGCCTTAGCGGGCGATCTGGCGCTGGCGCAATCTCGGCTGGCGCACCTAGCTAGCGATCTTGGCTTGCCTCAGGCGCAGCGCCAAGCCTTGCTCCAGGAGACCGCCTTGCCGGCTCTCCAGGCGCATTTTGAGATCGGTACGGCGGCTCGCGTTATGGAACACCTCGCTAGCGCCCGCGCCCAGGCCGGCACCAGCGTGGCCGAGGCCTATCTAGCGTTGGCTCGAGCCTACAGCGCGTATATCCCGATTCAGGATTCGGCGCGGCTAGCGGAGGCGGCCGGACCGAGGCTGGTAAGCGCCATTAATGCCCTGGTGGCCGGGGATCTAACCGCCATGAACGAGCAGTTAGCGCAGGTGGAGCAGCAGTTTTTAGCGCTGTCCCGGGCGGCCACGGCGCTGCTGCCGGCCCCTGCCGCTCCGGTACCGGCCGAAGTTGCGCCTCCTCCGGCGGAGGCTGCACCGCTCCCGCAGCCTCCAGTAGTTGCCCCTGAGCCCCCGACCGTTGAGGCTCTACCCGACCTGCCGACGCAGCCCGGCGAGCAGGAGCGCGCCGAAGCGCTAGCGGAGCTCGAGCGCACGCTGGCCCGCTTCGGCCTCAGTCCGACTGAGCGCAGTCGGCTGGCCGCTAGCTACCTCGAGTCTGGACTGGCTAACCCGGAGGCCGCAATTGAGCGGCTGTGGGCCCAGAGCGCCCGGATTGCAGTGGCGGCGCAGAACGGTGAGATCACAGCCGCCCGCCAGGCCCTGAGCGTTGCTCTGCTCGACTATCGCCGCTACCTGCAACCCTTAGTCAGCAGCCGTGACGAAGGGCTCAACCACCGCACGCTCGAGCTCTTCCGCAGCCTGACGGCGTCCCCCGCGCTCCGGCTACAAGATACTGCTACCCTAACCCAACAGATCGACCACTTAGCTACCGCCTTGGGTGGGGGCACGCCACCGCTAACTGAGCGATTAAGCGCCGTTACCACCAGTTATTGGGCCGGTTGGCCGCGCCTGGTAGTGATAATCCTGTTGGGCATGTTGGCTTTCATTCCGCTGCGCCTGCTAAACCTGGCCTTCGGCGGCGGTAACCGCAACTGGCAGTTGGTCGGTGTGGCGCTGTTCTTGCTGCTGCTGCCGATCATCTTTGAGAGTGTAACGTTCTTGGGGTCGCTCTTGGCCAGCCTGTTCAAGCTCGAGAGCTTAAATGCGCTCGCTTCATACTCGATCTTCCAGAGCGAGCTAGCCCAGTTGGTCTGGGTGTTAGTGACGGCCTCGGCCATCGCGCTCGCCATCATCGGGTTGCGGGGCATCTGCGTGCAGTTCGGTTTGCTGGGCCAGCGCACCAAGATGACGACTTCTCAGACCCGGCGTACTACAAAGAGTAAGCCTGATTCCACGGTCGATTGGGACGAAGAGTTTTAGGCGGCGGTGGTTAACCCGATCTATCAGGCCACCGTGACTGCGCTTGAGGCGCTCCTCTCGCCGCGGGTAGTCTCTCGTCTGCTGCAAGAAGGTCTCTTGCAGGTCGGCAAAAGCCCGGAAACGGTCAGCTACCCGGAGATCGAGACCATCCTCAAGGCCCAGGTCTACCGCCAATTGCAGGTTGCCATGCCGGTGGTCAAGGCTAAGGAGGTTATCCAGAGCCTGCTGGCAGAGCTAGCTGCCGTCCAGCCCACGGCTGTGCCGGCTGCGCTAAAGGCCCAGGGTGAGGCGCTGGCTGAGCTTAAGAAGGCGCTGTTACCCTTTAATCTCTACTTTGAATGGCCAGAGACCCAGAAGCTGCGCGCCCAACTTCAACTGCTGGAGGCCGAACAGCAGGCTGGCCGCGCTGCCGAGGCGTTGCTCCAGAGCAGCCAAGACCAGCTGGCGCTGCTGCGCCAGAAGCTCGAAGACCAACTGGTTATCCAGGCCCGTGAGTTGAGCGAGCTGCAAGCCGCACTCTTAGTGGTGAGAAGTTTGGGAGGGCCCAAGGTGCGGCGGCTTGAGAACCTGCTGCAGCAGATTGCTAGCGAGCAGCAGCGCCGTCAGCTGGCCCCAGCCGAGATCGAGCGCGCCCGCAAGCTTGCTACCGACCTGCGCAAGCTGATGGAGTCGAGCGTTGTCAACGAAA
>JAGXSO010000105.1 GCA_018333775.1 Truepera sp. | reverse complement strand
CGGGTCTTGTACACACCGCCCGTCAAACCATGGGAGTGGATTGCACCCAAAGACGCAACGCGGCGTCAATGCCGCCTGCGTTTAAGGTGTGGTTCATGACTGGGGTTAAGTCGTAACAAGGTAACTGTACCGGAAGGTGCGGTTGGATCACCTCCTTTCTAAGGAGTCACAGGCAGGTCTCGCAAACTGGATCTTTCAATCATTAGCACCCTTCGGGGTGCTTTTTTTTACTATGCCACCAGTCTTGAAACTCTCTCCGCCCACTGCGGCGGGCGCAGTGCCCTCGTCCGACAGACGGTGGAGTTGCTGTTCGTACAGGGCCAGGAAGTCGAGGGCCAGCAGCAGCAGCTCGCTAGCGAAGCGGCGCTTCGCCACCTCGCCCAGGCCCCACTGCGCCAGCCAAGTCATGGTTAGCGCCTCGGCCTTGGCCATCCGGCTCGGCAGAGGTTCCATCAGGACGGGAAGGGCCCGGCGGCGCAGGAAGTGTTCGTCGAAGAGCAGCGCCGCGCTTAGCGGATGCCGCGCCACGAAAGCCCGCTGCGCGCGGTGCGCCGCTTGCCGGAGCCGGTGCCGCTGAGCGCCTCTCCGTAGCATGCCCATCCCCTGCGCCGCCAGGCGCATCAGAGCGCTCATGATCTCCTCGCTCTCCGCTCGGTAGGGAGGAGAGGCGTAAGGGGGAGAGTCATGGCCGTGACAGCGGGCGGGCCGGCATAGGAGCGGCAAGCTGCCCCGGCGCGAGCCGCTCGGCGAAGCGGAAAAGCGTCCGCGCCAACGCCTTGCGCAGCGGCGAGGGGCGCCAGGCCGACTGCAACAGCCGTTCGCGGGCCGCCTCGGCCTCGTAGGCGGCCATCTTAGCCCTGGCAAAGACCTCAAGTTCGCATGGGGTGTAGAACATACCTGCCTCCAGTTTGAGCATCGAGTCGACTGCGGATAACATTACGCACGGCGGGGTTTGAAACATACCTTCCTCCAGCTTGAGCTGCATGACACCTTGTGCCAGCGAGCGTTAGACCTGGCGATACCGTGGACTTTGGCCGAGTTGCCGCAGACCGCTGCTATCACCTTCAAAAATACTACACCGGTGATACTCACCTGTCAAGTGGCTTTGATGGTGATAAAAATCAAAACCACCAGCGATTGTGTTATGATGGTAACTATGGCGATGAACCTACGAGGTCTCGAACTTGGCAGCAAGCCCGCTCCCGGCGACCTGGCGCTTATCCAGGGCTTTGTCAATACCGCTGATCTGGAGAGTGATCGTGACGACTTAGTGACACCCAGTAGCCTGCAAGCCTGGTTTGTTCGCTATAACCTGCTTAAGCCCGAGGCGAGTATCAGCGACGCCGAGCACCGCACGGTGCTCGAAGTGCGCGAGGCGTTTCGCGCGTTATTGGACCACTACGGCCAAGCAGTCAATGGCGGGGTGCTCGCGACCTTGCAGCGGGTATCCGGACAGAGTCCGCTGGTCGTGGTATTTCATAGTGCCGCCTCAGCGCTCGAGCCCACTGCGCCCGGTATCGCCGGGGCGCTGGGCCGCCTTTTCGCCATCGCCTATACCGCCACGGTCGAGGGGACTTGGCAGCGGCTCAAGGTCTGTCAGAACGAAACGTGTCGCTGGGCGTTCTACGACCACTCCAAGAACCGCTCGGGCAACTGGTGTACCATGGCGGTGTGCGGCAGCCGCTTGAAGGCTCGAGCCTATCGGCAGCGCCGGGCGGCGACCGGCTGAGCTACTCCCTAATTCAGCTATTAGCCGTTGACGCAGGAGCGACACGGGCCGCTGCGCGCCACCACCGCCAACTCACGGCGTTCGTCGTTCAAAGTTCAAACGGCGGTGCGGTGCTCGGCAACCAGGCGGTCGGCCAGGTCATGGAGCATGGCTCGGGTAAAGGCGCGCTTCCCTTCGGCGAGCGCGCCTAGCTCAGGGTTGTAAGTAAGCTTGCGATAGATATGCGACTCGAAGGGGTGCAAGACCACCTCTTTGAAAAGAGCGTGGCGCGGACTGGCACTCACTAGCAGCACCGGCTTGCCATCAGGCAGCGACAAGCTGGCGCTCATCACGGTGGTAGGCAGGTCGTAAAGGCGCTCCATGCGGTAGATATAGTCCGGAAAGTCAGCCTCTTTTTCGAAGATGACCCCTTCGCGCGCCTCGGCGTACTCGCGCAGCCAACTGAGCAACTCGTTCCAGGCTTGATAAAATGCCTTGTCGGTGTCGGTCATGGCCTCTATTGTAGCAGGGAGCTGCTGTTATCGACGCCCCCTACTACTGACAAAAACACCTCGCGCTTCTTAGGGATCAGAACATCGAGGGCGCTTAAGCCCCTGTAACTCCCGCTTACCAACCCATACTGCCAGTGTGCCGGATGGTTTATGATTGCTTCTTAGGGAAGGAGGTGAGTAGTCGTGGGTATTGATATTTACCGCGGGCAAGACCCTTTGGAAATGCCGCGTTACTCCATCGCTGATGCTGCGCGATTTCTCTCCATCCCTTTGGCAACAGTGCGGTCCTGGACATGGGGGAGGTCTTACCCCTCAATTCAGGGTGCGCGACGCTTTCCCCCGCTCATCCAGGCCGATAAAGACGGCCTGTCTTTCCTTAATCTGGTTGAACTACATGTTCTTCGCGCCTTGAGGGAAACCCACGCCGTAAAAGTCAAGAGCGTCCGTATAGCCCTCAATTATGCTGAGAACGAGCTGGGTATCAAGCGACTCTTGCTAAGAGAGGAACTGCTCACAGGTGGGGGCGATCTTTTTATCGAGTGCTACGGTCACTTACTGACCCTCTCTAGGCACGGCCAACTAGCCCTAAAAGAGCTGCTGAAGCGATATCTGCAGCGGATTGATCGTGACGACGCACGCATTCCAATCCGCCTCTATCCGCTTGTTACCGGACTTGACGATGAGCGCCATGTTGTCATTGATCCGCGCGTGGCCTTCGGCAAGCCGACATTGAAGGGCACGGGTATCAGAACGAGCATGATTGTCACTCGTATCGATGCCGGTGAAAGCATTGCTGGCATTGCTGCCGACTATGATATCGCTCCTGTATTGGTAACCAGTGCCCTGTTGTACGAAAAAGCTGCTTAATGGCTTTGGTTTTCTTCATTGACCGTAACCTACAAGGTCGCACTTTTTACGAGCCGCTGCGCGCAGCGGGGTTGTTAGTCGCACTGCACCGCAATCATTTTGCCCACGAGGCGGCGGATGTTGAGTGGATACCGGTGGTTGCTGAGCGGGGTTGGATCATCGTGACCGCCGACAGACGCCTCCGCCTCGCAAAGGACGAGCAAACCGCCATTGTAACCGCAAAGGCCAGAGTGGTCGCGCTTACGCAAGGGAAAGCCACTTTTTCTGAGCTTGCCGAGAACTTCCTCTTTGCTCGCGCAAAAATCGAACGGTTTGTAAAGAAGCATCCAGCACCGTTCTTTGCAGTGCTTTCTCGACCTAACGAACAGGATCGTCAACGCGGCAGGGCTGGTAACCTTACGCTGAGGTTCCCCAGATAGGGTACTTCTCTGCTGCGGTCACGCCTAGAGGTGAGTCTTGGGTATTGAATCCGCTTCGCCCGCTGTTTCGCGGTGGCCGCTAAAGCCCTCTACCAGCCATCTGCGTTATGATGGCGTGCTGTGCTGCTAGACTCCCTCAACGACGAACAACGCGCCGCCGTGCTACACAATCAAGGGCCGGCCTTGGTCATTGCCGGCGCCGGTAGTGGCAAGACGCGCACGGTGGTGCATCGCATCGCCTATCTGCTGGCCGAGCAGGGCGTCTATCCGCATGAGATTTTGGCTGTAACCTTTACCAACAAGGCGGCAGGCGAGCTTAAAGAGCGTGTTGAGCGGCTGATCGGCCCGGCCGGGCGCGAGCTGTGGGTCAGCACCTTCCACTCCGCCTGTTTGCGCATCTTGCGCCAATACGGCGAGCTGACCTGTACTGAGCGAAGCGAACGTATCGGGCTGGGGCCTGGTTTTGCTATCTACGATGACAGCGACCAGCTCGAGCTGCTGCAGGAGGTCATCGAACAGGTCCAGGGGCTGGGCGAGGCCAACCCGCGCGTGCTGCGGGCCATTATCGACCGCGCTAAGTCGAACCTGTGGTCGCCCGAGGACCTTGCCCGTGCCGGTGGCGAGTCGGGTGGCCGGGTGGCGGGGATGCCCGCCGAGCTAGTGAGCGAAGTGTACCGGCGCTACCAGCTGCGCTTACGCCAGGCCAATGCGGCCGATTTCAACGACCTCCTGGGGCACACCGTGGCGCTTTTCGAGCAGTTCCCGGAGGTGCTTGACAAAGTGCAGCAGCGGGCGGTGTTCATCCACGTCGATGAGTACCAGGATACCAACGCCGTGCAGTACCGGCTGACCAGGCAGCTAGCTAACAAGTACCTGAACCTGATGGTGGTCGGGGATCCGGACCAGTCGATCTACGCCTTCCGCGGCGCCGACGTGCGCAACATCCTCGACTTTCAGCGTGACTACCAGGGCGCCGCCGTCTACCGCCTAGAAGCTAACTACCGCAGCGTGGGGGCGGTGCTTAAGGTGGCTAATGCGCTAATTAGCCATAATCAGGAGCGGCTCGAGAAGACGCTGAGGCCGGTCAAGGGGGATGGGGCAGGGGTTAAGACCTATCGCGCTGCGGACCACCGCGATGAGGCCGACTTCGTGGCGCGGCAGATCGAGCGGCTAACAGCCGAGCAAACTCTCTCCCCTGAGGCCTTTGCCGTTTTGTATCGGACCAACGCTCAGTCGCGGGTGCTTGAAGAAGCCTTGCGGCGCCTCGGCATCCCGGCCAAGATCGTCGGCGGGGTGGGCTTTTATGAGCGCCGGGAGGTCAAGGATATCTTGAGCTATGCTCGAGCCGCCCTAAACCCGGCAGACGACCTCGCTTGGAAGCGGATCCTCAACCGGCCCCGGCGCGGCATCGGCAAGACTAGCGAGGAGCACCTCGCGGCCTGGGCGGCGCAGCGCGGCGTGCGCTTCAGCGATGCCTTGCGCCAGGCTGGCGAGGTATTAAAAGGGACGCCGGCGGTTAAGAAGATCCATGAGTTCTTGGTGCTGATGGGCGACCTAGCAGGGGCCGCCGAAGCGCTGCCGGCGGCGCAGTTTCTCAGGCTGGTGCTCGACGCTTCGGGATACCTGCTGAGCCTCAAGGCAGAGCGCTCGTTCGAGGCGCAGGCCAGGATCGAAAACCTCGAGGAGTTAATTAGCGCTGTGACCGAGTGGCAAGACGAGGGCGGCGGCCCTATCGGCGAATTCCTGGATGAGGCGGCGCTGCTGGCCAGCCTTGACGACCGGGCCGTCAAGGCGGTCAATCATGAACTACCCGCCGAGGCCGTCACCCTGATGACCATCCATAACGCTAAGGGGCTCGAGTTTAAGGTGGTATTTCTGGTCGGGCTGGAAGAAGGGCTGCTGCCGCACCGCTCCTCGACTGGGAGCTTGGCTGAGATCGAGGAGGAGCGGCGGCTCATGTATGTCGGCGTCACCCGTGCTCAGGAGGAGCTGTTTCTAGTCCACTGCGAGCAGCGCATGATCTTTGGCCGGACCGAGTTCGCGCGGCCTAGCCGCTTTCTTGAGGAGATCCCCAAGGCGCTGCTGTGCGAGGTGGACCTCTTGGGTCGCGAGGTGGACCCCCGCGGCCTGAACAAATACAGCCGTCAGGTCTGGACGCCGCCCACGGTAGCGGTTAGCACACCCGAGCAGGGCACGTTGCTCTTTCGCGGCGGCGAGAAGGTCACCCACCCCAAGTTCGGCGCCGGCACGGTGGTCGGCGTATCCGGCGAGGGGGGGCGGGCTGAGGTGACGGTGGTCTTTCAGGGGGTAGGCGTCCGCCGCCTGCTGGTTAAGTACGCTAACCTGAGCCCCGCTTAGGGGATGTTATAGGCGGTCAGCTCAGTCACCGACCCCTCGGCTTCGCTCCTAACCAGGCCCACGCCCTCGACGTACCAGGCCCAGGAGGTGGAGTCGAAGTTCATGGGGATCATCATGCCCATGACGTTGCTGGTTAGGCGCATGGCACTCTGCGACTCGACCTTATAGGCGGTAAACGACCCCGCTG